>NZ_JBEPAK010000254.1:0-10129 GCF_040298565.1 Kitasatospora sp. NPDC001539
GCCTGGGACCAGAGCAGCACGGCGGGCGGCCCGGTGCGGCGGACGGCTTCCAGGAGCGCGTCGGGCGGCAGGGCGGGGCCGAACATCCGGAACGGGCCGGTCGGGGGCGTGTGGTGGGGCGTCAGCGACGCACCAGTTCCAGGGTGGCGCCGTCGCACCGGGCGCCGATGCCCTCGAAGAGGGCGGTGGCGGCCGCGTTGGTCTCGGTGACCTCGGCCCGGACCGAGGTGGTGCCCGAGCGGTGCAGGGCGTCCAGCGTGTCGGCCAGCAGCGCCCGGGCGATGCCGTGGCGCTGCTCCGCCGACCGGACGGCGATCAGCCCGATCCGCGGTCGGCGGGTCAGCGGGGCCAGCCGCAGCAGCCCGACGTAGCGGCCGCCCTGGCGGGCCACCGCGTACTTCGACGGGTCGACGACGCTGGTCCCCGGCGAGCAGGGCATCAGGCGGGCCGGCATCGTCCACCAGCCGTCGCCGGCCTCGATCTCGCCGTGCAGCACCCGGTCCAGGTCGCGCAGCGGGGCCTCGTCGGCCCGGCCGACGGGCAGGATGTCCACGCCCGCGGGGGGCCGCGCCGGGCCGAGTCCGGTGATCTCCGGATCGGTGGGCACGGCGTAGACCCGCTCGCGGCGGACGGTCGTGAAACCGGCCCGCTGCCAGGCGGCCAGTGCGTCGTGGTCGGCTTCGTCGGCCACGGCGTACAGCGGCGCCGGCAGGGCCGCCGCCATCGCTTCGGCCAGGCGGTCGAAGACCGCGCCGTGCCACGCGTCGATGCCGATGAAGAGCCGGCCGTCGGGCCGGAGGAGGGCGTCGCCGTGGCCGACGACGCGGTCGTCCTCCACGGCGTGCCACTCGGTGTCCGAGGCCCGCGTGATCGCGGTCCCGTGGTGGCCGGTGCCCGGGAGGGAATGCAGAGCGTTCATGGTGGTGCCTTTCGAGAGTGCCTGGCCGAGGCGCTCCCGGGCGACACGTACGTCAATCGCCCGCCGCGACGGAGAGGGGGAGCACCCACGCGGATACCGCCTTCATGGGTCTCACCTCCTTGTGTCGTTTCACGGCTTCGCAGACAGTAGCAGCCCCCGGTGGGCCCGCCCAACCGATTTACCGCGGGGCGGCCGGACGGCAGCAACCTGACACGCCCGTGGATTCGTTCATGCGTTCCAGTGAGGCTCGATCCGGAAGCGATGATCATCGACGAATCCAGGGACATGAGCACCGAGTCGGTCGACCTCGGCCGTGATCGGTCTCCGATTCGTCGCGGTCGGCGCAGCCCTGGACCTGGCTCCGGTGGTGACGGGGTCTTCGGCCGGCCCTGGACCGATCGCCCGTCGCCCGTCGCCCGTCACCCGTCACCCGTCACCCGTCACCCGTCACCCGGACAGGATCCTGCGGCAGTGGGCCGGGGCCCCTGCCGGGTGCGGCTGCACGAGGCGACGCCGGATCCCGTCCACGAGATCATCGAACAGCGGGTGGACCGGGCGAGCGGCACCGGCCGGCAGAACTCCTCGCGGGCGCGGCGGACGGTCGCCCGCTGCGCGCTCAACTCGCCGCCGCCCGCGCCCTGGTGTAGGCGATGGGCCAGCAGCGCCCCCTCGACGCCGTAGGGGTGGGGCGGGGCTACGCTCCGAATGTGGAGACAACACCAAGCACCGCCGTCCGTCGCCCCCGGGTCGGACACATCCGGTTCCTCAACTCGCTGCCCGTGTACTGGGGGATGGCCCGGACCAGTGCCCTGCTCGACGTCGACCTGACCAGAAGGACCCCCGACGAGCTGAACGACCGGCTGGTCCGCGGGGACCTCGACATCTCGCCGATCAGCCTGGTGGAGTTCCTGCGCAACGCCGACCAGTTGGTGGTGCTGCCCGGGCTGGCGGTGGGCTGCGACGGCCCGGTGATGTCCTGCTCGATCGTCTCCCGGCTGCCGCTGGACCAGCTGGACGGCGCCCGGGTGGCGCTCGGCTCCACCTCGCGGACCTCGGTGTGCCTGGCCAGGCTGCTGCTCTCGGAGCAGTACCGGGTCACGCCGCGTTACGAGGTCCGGCAGCCCGACCTGGAGGCGATGATGCGGGAGGCGGACGCCGCCGTGGTCATCGGGGACGTCGCGCTGACGGCCTCGCTGTACCGGGCCGAGCAGTTGGGCCTGCACGTCCACGACCTCGGGCAGATGTGGAAGGACTGGACGGGGCTGCCGTTCGTCTTCGCGGTCTGGGCCGTCCGCCGCGACTACCTGGCGCGCCACCCGGAGCTGGTCCGCCAGGTGCACCGCTCGCTGCTCGCCGCGCGCGACCTGGCCCTGGAGCACGTCCCGGGGATCGCCGAACAGGCCGCGCGCTGGGAGCCGTTCGACGCGGCCTCGCTGGAACGCTACTTCAAGACCCTCGACTTCCGGCTGGCGGAGGACCAGTTCGCCGCCATCACCGAGTTCACCCGCCGGGCCGGCCCGATCGCCGGCTTCCCCACCGACACGCGGGTGCGGGTGCTCGGGGCGTCGGGCTGACGCACGCGTGCCCGGCCCCCGGTCGTTCGGGGGCCGGGCACTGCGCACGGGGGGCTCCCCGGCGCCGCTCCCGCGGCGGGTGACCGGCGGTCAGCGTGCCGCGCTCTTGCGGGTGCGGCGGGAGACGGAGTCCAGGACGACGGCGGCGAGCAGGACCGCGCCGGTGATCATGTACTGGATGGCCTGGTTGACGTGGACCAGGTCGAGACCGGTGATGATCGACTGGATGACCAGGATGCCCAGCAGGGCGGACCAGGTCTTGCCCCGGCCGCCGAAGAGGCTGGTGCCGCCGATGACGGCCGCGGCGATGGAGTTCATCAGGACGTTGCCGCCACCGAGGAGCTTGTCCGCGGAGCCCTGCTGGGAGGCGATGAACAGGCCGCCGAGAGCGGCCATGCCGGCGGAGATCATGAAGACCGAGATCCGGACCCAGGCGACGTTGATGCCCGCCCGGCGGGCGGCCTCGACGCCACCGCCGACGGCGAAGATCTGCCGGCCGTAGCCGGTGCGGCGCAGGACGAAGTCGGTGACGACCACGACGGACAGGAAGACGAGCAGGGGCAGCGGCAGGCCGCGGTCCTGGTTGAGCATGTAGGCGGCGGTCAGCGCGATGACGGCGAGGACGCCGGTGCGCAGCGCGATCTCGCTCATCGGGCGCGCGGTGAGGCCCGCGGCGCCACGGCGGCGGGCGTCGAGGATCTGCCCGGCGGCGAAGAGCGCGGTGCCGAGGACCGCGAGGCCCCAGGTGTAGGCGACGTCGCCGTCGCCGAGGAAGTAGGTGTCCAGGTTGGCGAGGACCCCGTCGTTGACGACGTTGACGGTGCCCTTGTCACCGAGGACGTACATCTGCAGACCGCTCCACGCGAGCAGGCCGGCGAGGGTGACGACGAAGGCGGGGACGCCGATCTTGGCGAAGAAGAAGCCGTGCAGGGCGCCGATGGCGACGGCCGCGCCGACGGCGATCAGGCAGGCGAGCCACTCGTTGTAGCCGGAGCGCACCGACAGGACGGCGGCGATCGCGGCGGAGACGCCGGCGACGGAGCCGAGCGAGAGGTCGATCTCGCCGAGCAGGAGCACGAACACGATGCCGACGGCGATCAGGCCGGGGCCCGCGATCCACTTGGTGATGTTGGTGAGGTTGTCGGCGTTGAGGAAGTCGCCGGTGACGCTCTGGAAGATGACGCCGATGAGGATCAGGCCGAGGACGACGGGCACGGAGCCGAGGTCGCCGTTCCGCATCTTCCGCTTGAACTCGGCGAGGTAGCCGGCGAAACCGGCCTCGCGGACCAGCAGGCGGGGGTCGACCGCGGGGGCGGCCGCGACGGGCGCGTCCTCGGTGGTCGGTTCGGTGGTCGGTTCGGTGGTCACTTCGCTTCCTCCGCGAGTCGGGCCTGGCGCCGGGTGACGGCGTTCTCGGTGGCGCCGGTGATGGCGGAGATGATCTCCTCGTGCGAGGTGCCGGCCACCTCGAAGACGCCGTTGTTGCGGCCCAGCCGCAGGACGGCCACGGTGTCGGCGACGGCCTTGACGTCGGCCATGTTGTGGCTGATCAGGATGACGCCCAGGCCGCGGTCGCGCAGCCGCTCGACGAGGTCGAGGACCTGGGCGGTCTGCTCGACGCCGAGGGCGGCGGTGGGCTCGTCCAGGATGACGATCTTCGGGTCGCCGACCAGGGCGCGGGCGATGGCGACCACCTGGCGCTGGCCGCCGGAGAGGGCGGCGATGGGGATCCGCACGCTGGGGATGCGGATGGACAGGGTGTCGAGCAGCTCGCGGGCGCGCTTCTCCATGGCGACCTCGTCGAGCATGCCGAAGCTCTTCAACTCCCGGCCGAGGAAGAGGTTGCCGACCACGTCGAGGTTGTCGCAGAGCGCGAGGTCCTGGTAGACGGTGGCGACGCCGAGGGTCTGGGCGTCGTTGGGACGGTCGATGGTGACCGGCTCGCCCTCCCACTCGATGATTCCCTCGTCGATGGGGTGGACGCCGGCGATGGTCTTCACCAGCGTGGACTTTCCGGCGCCGTTGTCGCCCACCAGGGCGACCACCTCGCCTGCGTGTACCTCCAGGTGCACGTCCGTCAGTGCCTGGACGGCGCCGAAGCGCTTGGAGATCCCGCGCAACGCCAGTACGGGTGCGCCTGTCACGTGAACCATCTCCTTCTTCCCCGTGCACGCCGTGATGGTGGGTCGGCGGCCGGGCTGGCCCGCACGCCGTGCGGTGCGCTGCGGGCGGGTGAGCGTCGAAAGGGTGCTGCGGCGGGACGGGGCCCGCCGGTGGGGGCGGGCTCCCCAGGGGGGTGGGGAGCTCCGCCCGCGCGTGCTACTTCAGGCCGGCGGCGGCGCAGGCCGCGGCGTAGTCCGCGGTGCAGATGTCGGAGGCCTTGTAGAGGCCGTCGGCGATGACGGTGTCCTTGATGTTGGCCTTGGTGACGACCTTCGGGTCGAGCAGCTTGGCCGGGATGCCCTTGTCGGTGGCGCTGTCGACGCTGGAGGTGGCGACGGACTTGACATCCTTGCCCTGCAGCAGGTCGACGGCCAGCTCGGCGGCGCTGTCGGCGAGCGGCTTGTAGGCCTTGTAGATGGTGTAGGCCTGGTCGCCGTTGACGATGCGCTGGACGGCGTCGAGGCCGGCGTCCTGACCGCCGACCGGGACCTTGATGCCCGCGCCCTGGAGCTGGGTGATGATGGCGCCGGCCATGCCGTCGTTGGCGGAGTAGACGGCCTGGAAGCCGTCCTTGCCGAGCTGGGTGATCGCGGCGCCGATCTTCTGGCCGGCGACGGTGGGCTTCCACTCACCGGACTGCTCGTAGACGACCTTCTTGACCTTGCCGTCGAGGACCTTGTGCGCGCCGGCCTTGAACTGACCGGCGTTCGGGTCCGCGTCATCGCCGTTGATCATGACGATGTTGGCGTCCGCGGCCTTGTCGCCGAGGGCGTCGACCAGGGCCTGGCCCTGGAGCTCGCCGACCTTCTCGTTGTCGAAGGACACGTACGCGGCGACCGGGCCGGTGGCCAGCCGGTCGTAGGCGACGACCTTGACGCCCTTGGCGGCGGCCTCCTTGACCCACGCCTGGGTCGAGGTGGCGTCGAAGGCGTCCAGGACGATGACCTTCACGCCCTGCGCTATCAGGGTGTCGAACTGCTGCTTCTGCTTGGCGGCGCTGCCCTCGGCGTTGTTGTAGAGCACCTTGCAGTCCGCGCACAGGGCCTTGACCTTGGCCTCGATGAACGGCCGGTCGAAGGACTCGTAGCGCGTCGAGGACGCGTTCTCGGGCAGGAGCAGACCGATGGACTTGGTGTCGCCCGAGGCGGCGGAGTCCTTCTTGTCACCGCCGGCCTTGCCGCACGCGGCCATGGACAGGGCCATCGAGACGGCCGCGGTGGCGATGACGGCGCGACGCATCGTTGCGTTCATGTGGGGGTGCCTCCCTGACGTCGCCGCGACGGTGCGGCGGGGTGGGACGGAGTCAACCCGCAGAGGACAGATTCAGTCAAGAAGTAAATCCATTACGAGACCAGGATGCGCCTTTTCGTTATCTTCCTGAAGGCATCCGTTCAGCCGGACGAGCCGCACACTTCGGATGATCACCTGCCCGCCATCCGCTCCGGCTGGGCTATGATCCGTCCTGCCGCGGACGGGGCCGATGTGTTCAAGACGTGTCGACTGAACGGCCCTGGCGGCCGGAACGGACCTCTCCCCGGGCACCCCCGGAGGAGCGCCGCGACCCGGCGCGGAACGAACGCGTCCGCCCCGCACGGAAACTGACGCCACGACAGGTCCACGTCACGCCTTTCCTCTGGGTGTACCCACCCACCGCCCCTTCCTCACCCACGCCGGTCGGGCGGACGGGCTGCCGGGCGGCAGGAGCCGGCGACCGCCGCCGAGGACGATCCCCACGGCGACCGGGCCAGGCACCCCCCGTCGGCCACGGCACCCGCAGGCGCACCCCCACCCGCACCCGCACCCGCACCCGCACCCGCACCCGCACCCGCACCCGCACCCGCAGGTGATCGGGCGGGTGGAGGCCTGTGATACAGCTAGGGCGGCAGGGACGGTTGGTGACCGATCGGAGGGGAAGGTCCATGACGGAGCAGCGAGTTGTGATCGTGACCGGGGGCGGCACGGGCATCGGTGCGGCCACCGCACGGCTGCTGCGGGAGAGCGGCCAAGCCGTCGTCGTCTCCGGGCGGCGCACCGAGCCGCTGGAGCGCGTCGCCCGGGAGACCGGCGCGCTGGCCCACCCCGCCGACACGACCGACCCCGAGGCCGTGCGCGACCTGGTGGAGAGCACCGTCGCCCGCCACGGGCGGCTCGACGGGCTGGTGGTCAACGCGGGCGTCGGCCGGGGCGGCGGCGTCGGAGAGACCTCCGACGAGGACTGGGACCTGGTGCTGCGCACCAACCTCACCGGCCCGTTCCTGACCATGCGGGCGGCCCTACCGCACTTGCTGCGGGCACGCGGCGCCGTCGTCGCCGTCGCGTCCGTCTCGGCGCTGCGCAACGGCACGGGCAACGCCGCCTACGCCGCGTCCAAGGCCGCCCTGCGCCAGCTGTGCAGCTCCCTGGCCGTCGACTACGGGCCGCGCGGACTGCGGGCCAACACGGTGTGCCCCAGCTGGGTGCGCACCGAGATGGCCGACCGCCGGATGGCCCGCTTCGCCGAGGAGGCGCAGCTGGGCGGCGACGGGAGCGCCGACGCCGCCCATAGCAGCAGCGGCAGCGGCGGCAAGGACGCGGCCTACGCCGAGGCCACCCGGCTGCTCCCGGTGGGCCGCCCCGCCGAGCCGCGCGAGGTCGCCGAGGCCGTGGCCTGGCTGCTGTCCCCGGCCGCCTCCTTCGTCAACGGCGCGACCCTCACCGTCGACGGCGGCGCCACCGCCCTGGACCCGGGCACCCTGCCCTTCAGCTACCGGATCGACCCGCGCGCGCCCTCCGCCTGACCCGGACTCACGGCCGCGCTCCGCCCGTCCCGCCCCGTCCCGGCGCGGACGGGCGCGGACGGCCGGGGCGGCGCACGGCCCTGACCGCCGAGCGGTCCGCGCCACCCGATCGGGCGAACCCCGTGGCAAAGGCCGGCGGCACGTGCCGCGCCGCGTCGACACTGGTCGGCGTTGACCGGTTCCCGGTCGGAAAGGTGCGGTGACCGATGGCGAAGAGCACGATCCTGCTCGCGTTGCACGAGGGTCCGGTCCGGTCGGGGGCCGCCGGCGAACAGCTCCGGCGGATGGGCAAGGAACTGGAGAACCGGGGGTTCGAACTGCGCTGGGCCGCCACCGCTCGCGACGCCCGGGCCGTGCTGCAGACCGAGGCGGGGATCGCCGCGGCCGTCGTCGCCTGGGACCTCGCGCCCGGGGGCGGGCCCGGTGGCGCGCCGGGCGTCGCGCAGGACGGCGGCTCCGCCGTGCTGCGGACGATCGGGCGGCGGTTCAAGGACCTCCCGTCGTTCCTGGTCATGTCGGACGACTCCGAACGCGAGTTCGAGGCACTGCCGCTCTGGGTCTCGGAGGTGGTGACCGGGTACATCTGGCCCCTGGAGGACACCCCCGCCTTCGTGGCCGGCCGGGTCGAGGCCGCCGCGCGGGCCTACCACAGCGACATCCTGCCGCCGTTCTTCAAGGCGCTGCGGCGCTTCGACGACGCGCACGAGTACTCGTGGCACACCCCCGCGCACTCGGGCGGCGTCGCGTTCCTCAAGTCCCCGGCCGGGCGGGCGTTCTTCGACTACTACGGCGAGCGCCTGTTCCGCACCGACCTGTCGATCTCGGTCGGTGAGCTCGGGTCGCTGTTCGAGCACAACGGCCCGATCGGCGACGCCGAGCGCAACGCGGCCCGGGTGTTCGGGGCCGACCGCACGTACTTCGTCCTGCACGGCGACTCCACCGCCGACCGCATGGTCGGCCACTACAGCGTCACCCGGGACGAAATCGCCCTGGTGGACCGCAACTGCCACAAGTCGGTGCTGCACGGCCTGGTGATCTCCGGTGCCCGCCCGGTCTACCTCGTGCCCACCCGCAACGGCTACGGGCTCGCCGGGCCGCTGCCGCCGACCGGGACGGATCCGGACGCGGTGCGCGCCCGGATCGCGGCCAACCCGCTGACCGCCGGCGCCGTCGGCCCGCAGGCGCAGTACGCCGTGATCACCAACTCGACCTACGACGGGCTCTGTTACGACACCGTCCGGACCGCCCGCGCGTTCGCGCCCAGCACCCCCCGGCTGCACTTCGACGAGGCGTGGTTCGCCTACGCCCGGTTCCACCCCCTGTACGAGGGCCGCTACGGCATGGCGGTCGGCCCGGAGACCTTCGACGATCCGCAGCGGCCCACGGTCTTCTCCACCCAGTCGACCCACAAGCTGCTCGCCGCCCTCTCGCAGAGCGCGATGGTCCACGTGCGGTCGGCGCCCCGGGCGCCGGTCGAGCACGAGCGGTTCAACGAGGCCTTCATGATGCACGGCACCACGTCGCCGTTCTACCCCGGAATCGCGTCGCTGGACGTCGCGACGGCCATGATGGACGGCCCGCAGGGCCAGTGGCTGATCGACGAGGCCGTCACCGAGGCCATCAGGTTCCGCCAGGCCGTGGTGCGGACGGCGCGGCGGATCGAGGCGGCCGGCGACCGGCCCCCGTGGTTCTTCGGCGTCTGGCAGCCCGAGACCGTCACCGACCCGGCCACCGGCGAGCGCTTCGACTTCGCGGACGCCCCGGCCGCCCTGCTGGGCCGGGAACCGAGCTGCTGGCACCTGGAACCCGGCGCGGCCTGGCACGGCTTCCCCGACCTCACCGAGGGGTACTGCCTGCTGGACCCGGTCAAGGTCACCCTGACGTGCCCCGGCGTCACCGCCACCGGGGAGACGGCCGACTGGGGCGTGCCGGCCCGGATCCTGACCGCCTACCTGGCCGGGCGCGGCATCGTCGTGGAGAAGACCGACAGCTACAGCACCCTGATCCTCTTCTCCATGGGTATCACCAAGGGGAAGTGGGGCACCCTGATGGACGGGCTGATGGACTTCAAGGCCCTCCACGACGGTGACGCCCCGCTCGACCGCGTCCTGCCCGGTCTCGTCGAGCAGTACCCCCACCGCTACGGCGGCCTGACGCTCGGCCGGCTGTGTCGGCAGATGCACGAGCACCTCACCGGCGCGGAGCTGATCGACGCCCTCGACACGGCGTTCCGCGAGCTGCCCACGCCCGTCGCGCCGCCCCAGCACTGCTACCAGCAGCTGATCCGCGGCGGCACCGAGCGGCTCCCGCTGGCACGGGCCGCCGGCCGGGTGGCGGCCGCGATGGTCACCGTCACGCCCCCCGGGATCCCGGTGCTGATGCCCGGTGAGTCGGTCGGCGAGCCGGGCGGTCCGCTGCTGCACTACCTGGGAGCCCTGGAGGAGTTCGACCGGCGGTTCCCGGGGTTCCGCAGCGAGACGCACGGCGTCACCATCGACCCGGCCACCGGCGACTACCTGATCGAGTGTGTCCGCGAGTCCTGACCGCCGGGCCCGCCGACACCCCCGACACAGCCGACACCCCCCCCGACACACCGGACGCCGCGCCCCGCCCCCCCTCGCCGCGGCCGTGAGCCGGGCGAGCCGTGGGGGGGGGGGGGGGCGCCGGGCGCGCCGCCGCCCCCCCCCCCCCCCCCC
>NZ_JBEPAK010000255.1:0-10075 GCF_040298565.1 Kitasatospora sp. NPDC001539
CCCGGCCAGCGGCAGCCCGCCGCACTGCGCCCAGTCGAGCGCGGACCGGCACGACACCGCCCGGCAGTCCCTGCTCAGCGCACTGCTCGCCGGCACCCCCGCCGAGGAGGCCGCCACCCGCGCCGGCATCCGGCTGCCGGCCGGTTACGCGGTGCTCTGCCTGGCCATCGCCGAGCACCCGGACGAACGCTCCCCCGGCGTCGACCCGGGCATCGCCGCGCACCGGAAGCTCCGCCGCTTCGCCGCCGAACTCGACCACCGCACCCGGCAGTCGGCCCTCACCGCGCTCACCCCGGTCGGCGGCCTCGTGCTGCTGCCGCTCGATCCGGAGCCCGAGTCCGAGCCCACCGACGCGGCCGCCGGCGAGGCGCCCTGGCCGCAGCTCGCCGCTGCGCTGGCCGCCGCGGCCCGCGCAGCCGGGGCGCCGGTGCTGGCCGGAGCGGCCGCCGCCACCCCCGGCGAGGTGCCGGGCGCGGCCGCGCTGGCGTACGAAGTCCTGGACGTGGCCCGGGCGTTCGGCCGCCCGCCCGGTCTGCACCGGCTGGACGACGTGCTGCTGGAGTACCAGCTGACCCGCCCCAGCCGGGCCCGCGCCCGGCTCGCCGCGCTACTCGAACCACTGGCCGACGGCGGGGAGTTGCTCACCACACTGCGCACCCACCTGGCCGGCGGCCTCAATCGCCGCCACACCGCGAGCGCCCTGCACCTGCACCCCAACACCGTGGACTACCGGCTGCGCCGGATCGCCGTGCTCACCGGTCTGGATCCGTCCCGCCCGGCCGACGCCCTGCGGATCACCGCGGCGATCGCCGCGCGCGCCGCTGAACAGTCCTGTACCGCCCGGTAGTCGCACCGCGCCGCGCCCGTGCCGCCGTTCCCGACGGCGCCGGCGGCGCAAGTGGGGCGGGTCGGGCGGGCGGCGCGAGTGGGGCGGGCCCGGCGGGTGGCGCGAATGGGGCGGGCGGCGCTCAGTCCTGCTGCTGCTCCTGCTTCCCCGGCAGCCTCAGGTCCCAGCCGACCAGGGCGCGCAGTTGCTCCGCCGTCACGCCGTCCGGCACCGGCCGGGGCGGCTCGTGGCGCAGCGGCGGCTGCCAGCCCTCCTCCTCGGTCCAGCGGCGCACTACCTTGGCGGGCGCCCCCGCGACCACGGAGTGCGAGGGCACCTCCCCGCGCACCACCGCCCCGGCGGCGACCACCACGTTGCGCCCGATCCGCGCCCCGGGCATGATCACCGCGCCGGTGCCGATCCAACTGCCCGAGCCGATCTCCACCGGCTCGTTGCGCGGCCACTGCTTGCCGATCGGCAGTTCGGTGTCCCGGTACTCGTGCGCCTGGTCGCTGACGTACACGCCGGGCCCCGTCCAGACGTCGTCCCCGATGACGATCGACTGGTGGCCGACGATGTGGCTGTCCCGTCCGATCACGCAGCCGCCGCCGATCCGCACGATCGGCTCCGGTCCGAGGTCGAGCCCGGGCAGGAAACCGGCGCTGATGGTGACCCGCTCACCGATGATCGAGAACGGCCCGATGGTGATCCACCGCTCGTTGAACACCGCCCCGAGCGGAAAGGCGAGGGACGTGCCGTCCCCCAGCTCGCCGAATCGGTACGGGCCGGGGTTGCGGTTGGTGACCGCACCGGTCCGCTGCACCCAGCGCCAGCCCCGGTGGACGAGGTGCCCGGCAGCCCGGCGGCCACCGGTCCGGACGGCGGACAGAAGGGAACGGGTTATCGGCATGCGCTCACGTTACCGGCCCGTAGCATCGGCCCGGCCGCCGGGAGGCCGACATCACACCAGGCCATCCGGCAGCACCGGCACCACCGGCACCGGACTTCCGGCCGTCCGAAAACCGCCACTGTGTTCGAGCGCGGATGGGAGACTCGCCCCCATGGAGATCCCCGACCACATCGAAGGGTTGCGCCGCGAGGGCACCCTGCTCGCCGAGGCCGCCGCCCGCACCGACCTCGCCGCCCCCGTACCGACCTGCCCGGACTGGCGGCTGGGCGACCTGGTGCGACACGTCGGCCGCGTGCACCGCTGGGCCGCCGCCCACCCGGCGAAGGGCCTGCGGGCGCCGATGGACGAGGCGGCCCTGAAGGAGCTGATCGGCCCGGACCCGTCGGACGCCGCGCTGCTCGACTGGTTCCGCGAGGGCCACGCCGCGCTGGTGACGGTGCTCAGCGAAGCCCCCGCCGACGTCGACTGCTGGAGCTTCCTGCCCTCGACCAGCCCGCTGGCCTTCTGGGCCCGGCGCCAGGCGCACGAGACCGCCGTGCACCGCTTCGACGCCGACGCGGCGGCCGGCTCGCCGGGCCCGGCCGTGGACACCGTGCTCGCCCTGGACGGCATCGACGAGTTGCTGCGCGGCTTCCTGGTCGGCGGTCGGTCGACGGTGCGCAGCGAGCGCCCGCGCACCGTCCGGGTCCGGACGACCGACGGCCCCGGGTGCTGGCGCCTGACCATCACCGACGAGCCGCTGTCCGTCACCACCGAGGACAGCCCGGAACCGGCCGACCTGACGCTCACCGGCCCGGCGCACGAGCTCTACCTGCTGCTCTGGAACCGCCTGACGGTCGACCGGCCGGCGCCCACCGGCCAGAGCAGCCCCAGCGGTCGGCACGACCCCGCCGGCCGGAACGCAACGGCGGAGCCGGCGGGGCACCTGCGACCTGCCGAACGGGTCGAGGTCAGTGGCGACCGGGACCTGCTCGGTCTCTGGCGGGACGGCGCGGCCATCCGCTGATTCCGAGCCGTCCGAGCCACGCCGAGCCGAGCCGGCCCCCGGCCCCCGCGAGGGCAGGTTCGGCGACGGCGGGTTCGGCAACGGCACCTTCGACTCTGCCGGCCTCAGCGCACCCAGGCAGCCGGCCGCTTCTCCAGGAAGGCCCGCATCCCCTCCTGCGCCTCCGCGGAGCCGAACAGCCGCGCCGACAGCTGCACCAGCTCGTCGGCGTCCCGCTGGAACGAGCGCGCCACCTCGGCGTTGGCCAGCCGCTTGGACTCGGCCAGTCCCTGCGGCGAGCCCTGGCGCAGCGCGTCCAGCAGCCCCTTCAGCACCACCGCGGTGTCCTCGGTGGACTCGGCGGCCCGGGTCAGCAGGCCGATCCGGGCCGCCTCGGCGGCGTCGAAGACCTCGCCGGTGAGGTAGTAGCGAGAGGCGGCGCGCGGGTCCAGCTTCGGACGCAGCGGCAGCGAGATGACGGCGGGCGCGAGGCCGAGCCGGACCTCGGTGAAGGCGAAGGTCGCGGCCGGTCCGGCGATCGCCAGGTCCGCCGCACCGATCAGGCCGAGGCCGCCGGCCCGGGCGTGTCCGTCCACCACGGCGATGACCGGCTTGACGCAGTCCACGATCGCCTTCTGCAACTCGACCAGGCCGCGCGGGCCGACCGTCGGGTCCGCGCCGGTCGCCTCGGAGAGGTCCGCGCCCGCGCAGAACACCTTGCCGGTGTGGGTGAGCACCACGGCGCGGACGTCCGGGTCGGCCGCCGCGACGGCCAGTCCGGCGTGCAGCTCCGCCATCAGCCGCGAGGAGAGCGCGTTGCGGTTGTGCGGCGAGTCGAGGGTGAGCGTGGTGACGGCATCGGCGGTGCTGACGCGAACGAGGGGCTCTGCGCTGGTCATCGGCGTGGGCCTGCCTTCCGGCTGAGGGTGGGTCGGACTGCGGGCGCGGGCCGGGGTGTCCGGACCGCGCCCGGACGACTCTGGCACGCCCACCCGCCCCTCGGCCAGAGCAGCCGGCCGATCGCGGCCCGGGCCGCGCCCGCCACCCGGACGGCCGGGGGACGGCGCGACCGGACGGAAAACCACTGGTGGCCCGGGTCGCGGTCCCGACAGCATGAACGGCATGACCACCGCCTCCCCCGTCCTGCTGCTCGCACCGCGCGTCAACGAGACCAGCCGGCGGCTGCGCACCGCCGCCGGGCTGCGCGGTCTGCGGGCCCGCACCGCGACGGGCTGGCAGGCGCCGCGCGAGTTGCTCGGCGCGCCGGTCCACGTGTACGGCGGGCCGCTGTTCGGCGACGCGGTCGGTCGGGAGCTCGGCCTGGCCCTGCTGGAGCCGGCCGAGGACTGGCTCGTCCGGCTGCCGTTGGCGCTGACCGGGCGACGGGTGGCCGCCACGACCCTGGCCGAGGCCCGCGGGCTGCGCGGACCGGCCTTCGTGAAGCCCCCGGCGGACAAGGCGTTCGCCGCCCGGGTCTACCCGGACGGCGGTGCGTTGCCCGGGCCCGAACTGCTGGACGGCGACACGCCGGTGCTGGTGAGCGAGGTGGTGCGCTTCCGTGCGGAGTACCGGCTGTTCGTCCTGGACGGCGCGGTGCGGGCGGGGTCGCGCTACGCGGAGGAGGCTGAACTGTCCGTCGCGCCGCTCGGGCGGGACGGCTCCGAGGTGTTGGCCTTCGCCCGCGACGTACTGGCCGCCTCGGCCGCGCAGGCCCCGCTGCCGAGCGCGGTCGTGGTGGACGTGGGGCGCACCGACGGCGGCTGGGCGGTGGTGGAGGCCAACGCCGCCTGGGCGAGCGGCGGTTACGCCGCCGAATCGGACGCCGTGCTGGACGTGGTGCTGCGCTCGGCCGGCCCGCTCGCCCAACTGCCCGTCGCTGACCTTCCGTTCCGGCGCGAACTGCCCGAAGTCGTGCGCTGAAGGGCCGGTCGGCGCGCCCCGGCCCCGGCCGGCCGGTTCAGGCCCCGGCCTGGTCCGCAGCCGGAGTTACCGCTTGCGGCCGGGACGCGCGATGGCGCAGGATCCTGCGCCGTGACCACCACCCATCTCACGCACATCACCGAGCCGCCCGGCGTCGCGCCCGGAACGGGCTACACCCAGGTCGTCACCGGCACCGGCCGGCTGGTCCACGTCTCCGGCCAGGTGGCCTTCGACGAGCACCGGAACCTGGTCGGCGAGGGCGACCCCAAGGCGCAGGCGCGGCAGGTCTTCGAGAACCTGCGCCGCTGCCTGGCCGCCGCCGGGGCCGACTTCTCCGACGTCGTGAAGTTCACCTTCTTCATGACCGACATCTCCTACCTCGCGGCCGTCCGGGAGGCCCGCGACGAGTACCTGGACGGCCTGCCGCTGCCGGCGGCCTCGGCGATGCAGGTCGCCGCGCTGTTCCGGCCGGACGTGCTGATCGAGATCGAGGCGACGGCGATCGTCCGGGAGTAGCGCGGGAGCAGCCCCGAGCGGCGCGGGAGCAGCACGGAAGCAGCCCGGGAGCAGCGCGAGGCCGCACGGGTCTCAGACCGCCCGCGCCCGCAGCTCCCGCCGTCCGGCCCACCGGACGGCGGGGCCCATCGCCACGCCGGCCCCCGCCAGCACCGCGCCCAGCACGGCCCATCCCGCCGGGCCGTAGCCGATCACGGCCGTACCGACCACCGCCGGGCCGGCCGTCATCGCGGCCGCCGTGCCCGCGTTGAACACGCCCTGGTAGGCCCCGTGGTGGTGTTCACCCGCGAGGTCGTAGCTGAGCGCCCAGCTCCCGGCCTGGCCGAGCACCTCGGCGAGCGACTGCAGCGCGATGCCGGCGAGCACCACCACGGCGGCGAGGATGCCGGGCAGTCCGTGGGCGAGGGCGATGACCAGGCAGGAGGCGGCGAGCACCAGGCCGGCCCGGCGGCATGCCCGGGCGGCCGCGCTCCGCTCCTCGGTGCCGCTGGTGGCCCGCACCTGGAGGGCGATCACCACCAGGGTGTTGAGGACCAGGGCGCCGGCGACGACGATCCTCGGCGCCTCGGTCCGCTGGACGATCCACAGCGGAACGCCCACCTCCAGGACGGCGAACTGCAGCGCGAGCACGGAGCACAGCACGGTCACGACCAGGAACGGGCCGTCCCGCAGCGCCGGGTTGCGCCGACGGCCCCGCTCCATGTCCCGTTCCGAGCGGCCGGCGGGTCTCGCCGTGCCGGTGCCGGACGTGCCTCCCGTGCCGTGCCCGGTCCCGGCGTCGGCGTCGGCCTCGGCCGTCGACGGCCCGGCCAGGGCGCGCGGCAGGCGGTGGAACAGCACGGCGACGGCCGCGAAGGAGCAGGCGTCGGCCAGGATCGCCGTCAGGTAGACGGGCCGGGTGTCCAGTTGCAGCGCGACCGCGCCGAGGGCCGTCCCCCCGCAGATGCCGACGTTGGTCACCACCCGGAGGTAGGCCCGCCCCGCCACTCGCCG
This sequence comes from Kitasatospora sp. NPDC001539, assembly GCF_040298565.1. Lineage (NCBI taxonomy): Bacteria > Bacillati > Actinomycetota > Actinomycetes > Kitasatosporales > Streptomycetaceae > Kitasatospora > Kitasatospora sp. NPDC001539. Next base: position 6,151 of record NZ_JBEPAK010000255.1, read on the forward strand.
CTCGGCGGGCAGCACCTCGGCGTAGAGCGCGTTCCGCACCGCCGCGGCCCCCCGGTCGACGGCCGCGACCGCGCACGCCACGGCGACGAAGGCGGGATAGCTGTGCACCAGCGTGTACCCGGCGGTGCCGACCGCCTCCACCCCGACCAGCGCCACCAGGACCCGCCGGGCGCCCCAGCGGTCGGCGGCCCGGCCGGCCGGCACGCTGGCGGCGACCCCGCACAGCCCGGCGGCGGTCATCCCGACGCCCAACTGGGCCGCGCTCAGGCCGAGCACGCGGGTGAAGAACAGCACCGCGACGGACAGCGAGAGGCCGTCCCCCACGGTGTTGACGAGCGTGGTCCCGGCCAGCCGGCGGACCGTCGGATCCGGGTGCAGACGGCGGCGCACAGCCGCGGGCAGGCGGCCGCCCGCCCCGGGCGCGGGTGTCGCGCGGGACGGTGCGGAGGACTCCGGTGCGTCGGTCATGCCTTGATCACACCGCCGGGCGGGCCACCGCCGCCATTGCTTTTCCGCTCCGCCCGTCACCACGCCGTGTCAGGCCGGCCCGGAGGCACCGGAACCGCTACCTCGACGCCATCGCCGTCAGCCGTCGCGCCGCCCGGTACTGCCGCAGCACCTGGGCGAAGGTCGTGTGCCCCTGGGTGGCCCGGGCGAAGGCCCGCCAGGCGGCCGGCACCAGGCACACCGCGGCGTGGAACAGGTACGGCCGCCGCTCGAAGGCGCCGAGCAGCTGCTTGCCCGCGCGCATCTCCACGCCCAGTCCGGCCTTGACGGCGAAGGCGTAGTTCAGCGCCTCGCGCCGCACCGCCGCCGCGTCGCCCGCCTCCGCGACGCGCACCGCCCACTCGCCGGCCAGCCGGCCCGAGCGCAGCGCGTAGGAGATGCCCTCGCGGGTCCACGGCTCCAGCAGCCCGGCCGCGTCCCCCGCGACCAGCACCCGGCCGCGGGAGAGCGGCGAGTCCTCGGCGCGGCAGCGGGTCAGGTGGCCGGACTCGATCCGCGGGGTGAAGCCGGAGAGGCCCAACCGCCGGATGTAGTCGGCGAGGTACTGCTTGGTCCGCTCGCCGTCGCCGCGCGCCGAGATGACGCCCACGGTCAGCGTGCCGGACCGGGTCTTCGGGAACACCCAGCCGTAACTGCCCGGCAGCGGGCCCCAGTCGAGGTGGATCCGGCCCGACCAGTCCGCGGCGACCTCCGGCGGGACGGGGATCTCCGCCTCCAGGCCCAGGTCGATCTGGTCGAAGGTGACGCCCACGTGCCGGGCGATCCGGCTCGCGCTGCCGTCGGCACCGACCACCGCGCGGGCCTCGAAGGTGCGCCCGTCGGCCGCCGTGACCAGCGCCGTCCGGTGCTCGCCGCCGCGCTGCTCGACCCCGGTGACGGTCACCCCGGTGACCAGCACCGCGCCCGCCTGCTTGGCCGCCTGCACCAGGCGCAGGTCGAACTCGTCCCGGTTGACCAGGCCGAACAGCATCCGCTCGGAGCGGCGCGTGCGGGTGTACCGGCCGTCGTACGCGAAGGTGACGGCGTGCACCCGGTCCTGGAGCGGCAGCTCGAAGTCCGGCGGCAGGCTGTCGCGGGAGGGGCCGATGATGCCGCCGCCGCAGGTCTTGTACCGGGGGTGCTCGGCCTTGTCCAACAGCAGCACCCGGCGGCCCTGCGCGGCGGCGGCGTGCGCGGCGGAGGCCCCGGCCGGCCCGGCGCCGACCACCACGACGTCCCAGACGCCGTCGAGCTGTTCCGTCGACGCCACCGACTCCGCCGCCGGCTCCGTGGACGCCTCCCGGGACGCCTCCGCGGACGCCTTCCGGGACGCCGTTGACACCTGTGCGGACGCCTCACTGCCGACGGGCGCGGTCGTCGCGGTCGTACGGTCGAGCGGGCTACGGGAATCGGAGCTTCCGGAGTCAGTCACGTCGAGCAATCCTATGCGTCCGCACGGCCCCCCGGGCTCAGCACCGCCCGGCGAACACCGCCGCCTATGATCGGCGGTACCCCGACCGATCCCTCCGCCCGCACCACCCCGTGGGCGGACCGCCCCCTCGGAGCCCCGATGTCACAGCCCCTGGCCGACGCCGTCCGGTCCCTGATGGACCGTGCCCGCACCGACCTCGCCGAACTGGTCGCCTTCCCGTCGGTCGCCGACCCGCGCCAGTTCCCGGTCGAGGAGTGCGAGAAGGCCGCGCGCTGGGTCGCCGACGCCTTCGCCGCCGAGGGCCTGACCGGCATCCGGCTGCTGGACACCCCGGACGGCACCCAGTCCGTGTACGGCGAGCTGCCCGGCCCCGAGGGCGCCCCGACCGTCCTGCTGTACTCGCACTACGACGTGCAGCCCCCGCTCGACGAGGCCGGCTGGACCAGCCCGCCGTTCGAGCTGACCGAGCGTGACGGCCGCTGGTACGGACGCGGCGCCGCCGACTGCAAGGGCAACATCCTGATGCACCTGACCGCCCTGCGGGCGCTGCGCCAGGTGTACGGGGACGCCTACCCGGTCGGCCTGAAGATCATCGTGGAGGGCTCGGAGGAGCAGGGCACCGGCGGTCTGGAGCGCTACGCCGAGGCCCACCCCGAGCTGCTCGCCGCCGACGCCATCATCATCGGCGACACCGGCAACTTCGCCCCCGGCCTGCCCACCGTGACGGCGTCGCTGCGCGGCATGACGGTGGTGGAGGCCTCGGTCAGCACCCTCGGCGGCAACCTGCACTCCGGCGCCTTCGGCGGCGCGGCCCCGGACGCGCTGCAGTGCCTGGTCCGGGTGCTCGCCTCGCTGCACGACGAGAACGGCGACGTCGCGGTCGCCGGGCTGACCGCCGACCAGACCTGGGAGGGCGTGCAGTACCCGGAGGAGCAGTTCCGCGCCGACGCCAAGGTGCTCGACGGCGTCGCCCTGACCGGCACCGGCACCATCGCCGACCGGCTGTGGGCGCGCCCGTCCGTCACCGTCCTCGGGATCGACGCCCCGCCGGTGATCGGCGCCACCTCCTCCGTCCAGGCCGCCGCGAAGGCGCTGATCAGCCTGCGCGTCCCGCCGGGCACGAGCGCGGACGCCGCCCAGGACGCGCTGGTCGCCCACCTGGAGGCGCAGATGCCGCTCGGCGCCCGGCTCACCGTCCGGCGCCAGGGCAACGGCGCCCCGTTCCGCGCCGACATCACCGGCCCGGCGTACGAGGCGATGGGCGAGGCGATGGCCGAGGCCTTCGGCACCCCGATGGTCGCCTCCGGCGAGGGCGGCTCGATCCCGCTCTGCAACACCCTGCGCACGCTCTACCCGAAGGCCGAGATCGTGCTGATCGGCGTCGAGGAGCCGACCACTCAGATCCACGCGGTCAACGAGAGCGTCGACCCGCAGGAGCTGGAGCGGATGGCCCTCACCGAGGCCCTGTTCCTGCGCCGCTACGCGGAACTGCGCTCCGCCTGACGGCCGTCGGGACGGTACGGGCCCCCGGGTCCGCCGCCGGCCGCCCGCCCCGCCACCGGCGGGCGGCCGCCACCGCCGCCGCGTAGCCGACGGCGCCCACCGCCAATCCCGCCCCGGCCCCGAAGCAGACCTCCGGGACCAGGTTCCGCCGCAGCGGGCTCAGCCGGTGCAGCACCCCGGCCGCCGTCGCCGCGCCCAGCGCCGCGACGGCCACCCGCCGGGTCCGGGCACCCGGCCGCACGGCGGGGCGGACCGGCTCGGCCACCCGCACCGCACGCGCCGCCCAGCCCGCGATCGCGGCCAGCCCGAGCGCCGAAGTCCCGTACTGCATCGCCTCGTAGAGGGGCGTCCCGGCCACCCGCCGCTCCAGGACCGGCAGCAGCCGCACGCCCAGCCGGTCACCGTGGGTGAACGCGTCCCAAGCGACGTGGGTGGCCGCCCCGACCGCCGCCGAGCCGAGGAACCAGGCGGCGTCCACGGCCCGGACGCCGCCCTCCCCGGCCC
>NZ_JBEPAK010000256.1:0-9884 GCF_040298565.1 Kitasatospora sp. NPDC001539
GGATCGAGAGCGGCCCTATAGAAGACCTATGGGCACCTGGGGTAGCGACCTGGGCACCGCGAGGGGCGCCCTGGGCTGGCCACCCCTCGCGGTCGGACGGTCGTCCGGGCTCAGCTGTCGATCAGCCGGGTGAACACGACGGTGTCGAAGACGTCCTCCATCCGGACGGCCAGCCCGTTCCGGAAGGTCCAGGAGTGGACGAACGGCAGGGTCTCCGTGCGGCCGCTCAGCGAGGTGACGGCGCGGACGCCGAACACCACCACGCGGTCACCGGCGTGCACGAACTCCCGCGGTTCGAGCCGCATGCCGCCCAGCACGGTCGGGACCTTGGCCAGGAAGTCCAGCACCCCCTGGTGGCCGTTCTTGGTGCCGCCCAGTCCGTACGCGGCGAGGCCCTCGGGGTGGACCCACTCGATGCCCGGGTCCATGGTCGCCAGCAGGGCGGCCACGTCCCGGTCGTGGAAGGCGCGGTAGGCGGCGTGGACGAGGTCGAGGTTGGCGTTCTCCCGGGTCACGTGCGGGCTCCTCGGTGCTGGACGTGCTCGGATGCGGCGTACCGGGGCCTGAGGCGATCGGGGTGGAGGGCGGCGAGGGTCAGGCGCAGGCCCTCGCGCCAGTCGACCTCGCACGGGCCGGTCAGCCGGCGGCGCAGCGCGGGGTCGAACTGGTAGGTCTCCCGGGTGACGTCACTCGGCACCAGCCGGGCGGACACCCCGGTGAGCTCCTCCAGGTGGCGGACGATGTCGGTGATGCCGACCGCCTCGTCCCCGCCCCAGTTGACCAGGGTCGCGGGCACCGACGCGGCCTCCCACAGCCGGGGCACCTGCCGGACGATGTCGGCGGTGTGGATGGGCGAGCACCAGTTCTGGCCCTCCCGCGGCACCGGGATGGGCTGGCCGTCGAGCATCCGCTGGAAGTACAGCATCGGGACGCCGCCGTAACCGCCGGGCCCGTAGGCGATGTTGAGCCGGGCGATGGTGGTCGGCAGGCCGAGCACCCGGGCCAGGGCGCGGACGGCCCCCTCGGTCGCGATCTTGCCGACCGGGTAGGCCGGCAGCCAGTCCGCGACGCCGTCCACCGGGTCGTCCTCGGTGTAGGCGTGGTCGAGGGTCTGCCGGGCGTAGAGCGCGCCCGTCGACACGTACAGGAAGGCCTCGGCGGTGCGGCAGTGCGCCATCAGCCGGCCGGTGGCCGTGGTGTTGACGTCGATCGTCCGGTTGAAGTCACCGTCGTCGCCGCGCCGGACCGCGGAGTGGATGACGTGGGTGAAGTCCTCCGGCAGGCCCTTGAACGCGTCCTCGGAGTCGTCCTCCATGTCCCACCGCCAGGTGGTGACGCCCCGCGCCCGGAGCTCGTCGGCCACGCCCGGGGTGCCGAAGCGGCCGATGCACCACACGTCGTTCCCGGCGGCGGCGAGCGCTTCCGCGACCGGACGTGCGACCTGACCGGTTCCGCCGGTCACCAGGATCTTCTTGCCCCTCACTTGCCCTCTCCCATCGCCCGGTCGAGCTCCTTGCGCAGGACCGCCTGGAAGGCCGCCACGTGCTGCGGGCCCATCAGGGTGTAGTGCTCTCCCGGCACCTCGACGTACCGGTTGGCCTCCTCGGTGAAGTCGTCCCACCGGCGCAGTTCGTTCGCCAGCCAGTCCTCCTTCGTGCCCCGCAGCGGGTCCGCGTAGAGGACCGTCATCGAGCGGACCGAGCCGCTCGGCCGGTACGACTGGCCGAGGTCGGTGAGCCGGTCGGCCAGCTCCGCCCAGGCCGCGAACTTCGGCTGGTCCAAGTCCAGTTCGGCAATCCGGGCGGGCGGCGCCAGGGCCAGGAACCTGGCCAGCTGCTCCTCCCGCGGCAGGCCGCGCAGCTGCCCGGGCAGCTCCAGGGACTGCTTCTTGTCGATCAGCGCCATGAAGAACGCCAGGTTGACGGCCGTCTCGACGAAGTCCAGCTCGTCCATCCGGTACTTGATGTGCGGCGGCAGGTTGAAGCTGCCGACGAAGTCCACCCGCTCGCCCTGCCCCTCCAGCACCTTGGCCATCTCGAAGGCCACCGCGGCACCGAAGGAGTAGCCGGCCAGGGCGTACGGGCCGTGCGGCTGCCGGGCCCGGATCGCGGCCACGTAGGTGTCCACCATCTCCTCGAAGGTCCGGAACGGCTTCTCGCCCTCGTTGAACCCCCGGGCCCGCAGCGCGTAGAACGGCCGGTCCCCGACGAAGTACTGGGCCAGGTTGACGAAGACCAGCACCTCGCCGACCCCGGGGTGGACGCAGAACAGCGGCGTCTTGTCCCCGCTCACCTGCATCGGCACGACCGGGTCGTACTCCGTCTCACCCAGCCCCCGCAGCTGGGTGAGACGGCTCGCGAGCGTGCGGACGGTCGGCGCCGTGAGCACGGTGATGATCGGCAGGTCCGCCAGGCCCAACCGCTCCGCGACCTTGCCGCGCAGCCGCAGGATGTCCAGCGAGGTGCCGCCCAGGTCGAAGAAGCTGGCGGTGGCGCTGATCCGGGCCGGGTCCGTGTCGAACAGCTCGGCGTAGATCTCGGTGAGGACCCGTTCCGTCCCGTCCTCCGGAGCGCTGTAGCCGCCGAGCCGGCGCGTCGTCAACTCCTCCACCGCGTCCAGCGCCTGCTGGTAGGCGCCGGACTCCAGCCGCCTGCGCATCAGGGCCCGCTGGATCTTGCCGAGGCTGGTCTTCGGAAAGGCCTCCATCGGCAGCGGCAGGATCAGGGCGGGCCGGAATCCCCAGGTCAGCACGGTGGTGCTGCGGATGGCGGCCAGTGTCCGGTAGCGACCCGCCTCGTCCTCGGCGGGCAGCGGGCAGTGGAAGGCGACCACCAGCTGCTCGGTGTCACCGTCGGCCGCGCGGGTGGGGAACGCGGCGACGTACGCCGGGCTCACCCCGTCCAACTGCTCCAGCACCGTCTCCAGTTCGTGGCTGAAGTAGTTGACGCCGTTGACGATGACGCTGTCCTTGCTGCGCCCGACCAGGGAGAGCCGGCCCTCGTCGATCCGGCCGAGGTCGCCGCTGCGGAACCAGCCGTCGGCGGTGAACGCCTCCCGGGTCGCCGCCTCGTTGTTGTGGTAACCACGGGTGATCATCGGGCCGTTCAGCTGCAGCTCACCGACCTCGCCCTCGGGCAGCGCGCGGTCCTCCGCGTCGACGACCCGGATCCGCAGCCCCTCGACCGGCGTGCCCAGGTTCGCGAACTCCCGCCCCTCGTCCGCCTGCGGGAAGCCGAGCGAGTAGATGCTGCCCGCGCAGGTCTCGGTCATCCCGAAGGCCGGCCACAGCACCGCCGGGTCCAGACCGTACGGCGCGTACCGCTCCAGGAAGGTGCGGCCGGTCGCGCAGACCACCGCCTCACCGCCGCTGACGATGTGCCGCAGCCCGCTCAGGTCGAGCCGCTCGCGGTCGGCCGCGGGCATCCGCTCGGCGGCGGTGTTCAGCAGCCCGAGCAGGAAGTTGGGGGTGAACGTCATGGTCACCCGGTGCTCGGAGACGAGCCGCAGGAACTCCAGCGGCTCCCCGAGGACCACCTGGGCCGAGGCGTGGACCTGGCGGCAGCCGACGGACAGCGGCAGCAGGTGGCACTCCAGCAGCGCGGCGACGTGGTCGAAGGAGACCCAGTTGAGCGAGGTGTCCGTCTCGGTGAGCCGGTGGTAGCCGTTCTTCCCGGCCATGGACGCCAGCAGGTTGGCGTGGCTGAGCTCGACGGCCTTGGAGTTCCCGGTCGATCCGGAGGTCAGGACCAGCACCGCGACGTCCTCCGGCGCGGCCCGGTGCGGCTCGCCGGCGGGCTCACCGTCGTGCCCGTCGGCGGTCCGGCCCAGAGTGTCGGTCGTGGTGACCACCAGGCCCTCCACCGGCGGCAGTTCGGCCGCCAGTGCCGCATCGGTGACCACCAGCGGCCTGTCCAGCAGCGCGTCCACGTGCTCGAGCTGCGCCGCCCAGCGGCTCCGGTCGCCACGCTGCGGCGCCATCGGGCAGGGCACGAAGCCGCCCAACTGCGCGGCCCAGAAGGCGGTGAGGAACTCCGCCGGGTCCTCCAGCAGGAGCACGATCTTGTCCTGCGGCCGCAGCCCGTGCGCCCGCAGTCCGGTCAGCATCCGGCGCGCCCCGGCGAGCAGTTCGACGTGGCTCTGGTCGCGGTGGCCGGCGCCGGAACCGCCGGTGCAGTAGCGCAGACCGCTCGACGGCTGCCGTTCGGCCGCTCTCAGCAGGAGATCGACGATGGTCGTGGGTGGTGTGGTCATGGTTTCTCCTAGGCGTGGCTCTGGTGGAGCCGGGGGGACGAGCAGGGAGAAGGCCCTAGCCCCGGACTGGGGGGTGTAGGGACGGCGAACCATTGGGTAAGGGCCGAGTAAGGGGAAGCGTGGGGCCCCTGTTGTCCGTGGGGCCGTGCGGTCGAAACCGTAGGCCGTGTCTCGCCTGACGGGACGGGCGCTGGCCTGAAGAGCCGCGCGGTGCTACGGCTGGTGACGGACGGGTAGCCCCGGGTGCCGGAAGCGGAAGGTGAGGCCGTCGGTTCGGCCGCTGATCGACATCTTGCTGTCGCGATGGCCGTAGGGCGCTGCATAGCCGACCCGCTGTGCTATATGCGCGCAAACCAAGCCCGGAGACGTTTCGTTGACGGGCGATGGGCGTCGAACTAGGGTGTGGTTGATCTCTGTCCCGTTCGCACGCCTCCCACCAGAAGGGGGTCTTCCGCTCCGAACGGCAGGTGCTTCCAGCTGAGCCTGGAGCGTGCGCAACGGATGAGCGCGGGATGGATCAACGGGGGCTAGGAACAGTGGGTGTAAGGACTTTAACGACCGGACCGGGAGCCGAACTTCCGAAGGTGCACGCGGAGCACGTCGAGGAGGCTCTGCTACAGGCCAGGGCGCTGATCGAGTCGACGGTCTCGCTGCACCGTCGGCGCGCCGACGGTCCCGCACCGGTGTCGCGCACTGACGCGGAGGCGTTCAGCGAGACCGTGGAGCAGTTGATCGCCGGCGCCCGTCGCTCGGTGAGCCTGGCGCTCGTCTCGAACGGGAAGTTCGCCGTCGAGGCCCGTCGGGTGCTCTCCAGACCGCCACGGGCGGAGCATGCCCAGGGCGGCCCCGTCGTGCGGGTGCTCTGCGTGGGTGCCGCCACCGAAGGCGCCGTCGACCTGCTCGCGAACCTGAGAATGCCTCAGGTCGAGGTGCGGGTGTCCGAGACGGACCTGCGCGAGGTGCTGATCGTCGACGGCCGGGGTGCGCTGGTCCGCTCCGGGGCGGCGGGGCGTGGTGGCCGGGACGCCGTCACCGTCAACGATCCCGCCGTGGTCCGTGCCCTCGACCTCCTCTTCGCGGGCGCCTGGTCGCGTGCCAGGCCGCTGGTCCACCACGTGACCCTGAGCCCGCGCCTCGACACCGCCCAGACGCGGCGTGTCCTGGAGATGCTCCGGGAGGGCCACACCGACGAGGTCGCCGCGCAGGAGCTCAACGTCTCCCTGCGCACCTACCGTCGCCACGTGGCGGAGATCATGCGGGAGCTCGGCGCCAACTCCCGCTTCCAGGCGGGCTTCCGGGCGGTCGAGCTGGGGCTGCTGGCCAGCCAGGGGTGATCGGGGCCGGTCCCCGCCCGCCCACACCGGGTGGGGACCGCCGGGACTGTCAGCAAGGCGACGGAGAGGGTTGGAGCAGTGCCGGATCGGGCCGTGGACGAACTGGAGGAGGCGCTGCTCGGGGTGAGCGCGCTGATCGAGTCGACGGTCGCGATGAACCGCGACCGCTATTCCACCGATCGGCTCATCACCGCGATCAGCGGACCCTACCGGGACGTCCTCGCAACGGCGGAGGCGATGATCACCGGAGCGCGTTCGAGCATCGACATCGTGCACGCCAGGCGGATCCAGGAGGAGGAGCGCTCCGAGCGGTCCGAACGAGGGCTCCTCTACAAGGCGGACCCGTCCGTCACCGTCCAGCTGCTCAGCTCGCCGGAGCTGCTCGACGAGACCTTCGTCCGGGAACAGATCGACCTGCCGCACCCGGTGGCCATCCGGGTGGCCCGGGTCCCCCCGCTCCAGGCGGTCATGGTCGACCGGGAGGCGGCCCTGGTGGTCACCGGCACCGGGGTCAACCGGCGGGCCGCGGTGATCCGGGTGCCGGAGGTGATCCACACCCTGCACATCCTCTTCGACAACGTCTGGCGGGGCTCCGTGCCCGCCAACGAGCGCATCGTCTTCGGTGACCGTGCCCGGGCGGCCTTCGCCCGCCAGATCCTGGGGGCGCTGCGCGCCGGGGTCACCGACGAGGTCGCCGCGCGTGAGCTCGCCATCTCGGTGCGCACCTACCGGCGGTACGTCGCCGAGATCATGACCCTGCTGAGCGCCAACTCCCGTTTCCAGGCCGGGGTCCGGGCTGCCGAACTCGGCCTGCTGCCCCCGAGCCGCTCCGGCTCCGAGTGATCGGACCGAGGGCGGGGCAGGGCGGTCGGCTGCGCTTTCCTCAGGACGCCGTCCGAGGCGGCGCCGTCACGCGTCGGCCTGCTCGCCCGGCTCGTCGCCCTCGGCCTGCGAGGTGATCAGCTCGGTGAGGACGTCGATGTACGCGGCCAGGACCTCACCCCACGGCGTGTCACAGGACTGCAGGTAGGCCGAGTCCTCGGCCTCGTGGTCCTGTTCTATCTGGTCCAGCACGGACAGCGGGTGGGGGATTCGAACGCGGTCGAGCCGATCGTTGTCCATAGCTCCTCCTGGATGCGGCGCTTGTCCTTGGTACGGCCCCCGTTGTGAATCAGTATCGGTAATCCACCTATGCGGCGCCTTGAACCGACCTGTATGAGTCACCGATTCGCCACACATCGTTGCGTACGCCGTCGCACATTTCTCACCCCGGCACCGAAAGTGGCTGGATCCACGTCGGTCGGACCGGTGCCGGGACGGCCGCGTGCGCCCCGACTTCCCCCAAGACTTCCCCTCGATCCTGTGTCCGTTCCGTACAGATCCGACGGGTTGTGCGCACACCCGTCCGGCCCGGCGTTCCTCCCGGCGGGAGGCGGCGGAACTGCCGCTATGCTGTCCGGCGATCTTCGGACGGTCGACGGGGAACGGGGGAGCGGGTATGGGCAGCGACGGTGCCGGGACGGGGTTCAGTGCGCATCCGGACAAACTCGGGGACGTGGGGGACCGGTTGATCGCCGCGGGGCAGGACGTCCGGTCGGTGAAGGACGCGCTCGGCAAGCTGAACGTGTCGGACCCGGCGGTGTTCGGTGATCACGCGGGTGACGCCGTCAAGACCTTCTGGTCGGCCTGGCAGGACGAGCTCGGGGTGAACCTCGACGCGCTGATCGACCTCGGCGGCAAGGTGCACACCACGGCGAGCAACTACGCCACGACGGACCACGGTGTCGAGAAGCAGTACCAGAAGCCGGGAGCCTGACCGTGCCCGACCACGACATGAACCCGCTCGGCATCGACCCGGGCACCCCGATGGAGCAGGTCGCGTCGCTGAAGAAGACCATCGACGAGTCGCACGGCATGTGGGGCGCCGGTGATCTGAAGTACGCGGTGCACGACGCCCTGCAGCTGCCCGCGCCCAAGGGCGACTCCGGCAAGATCGCCGCGGTGGCCGCCGCGTACAAGACGGCGGTCGGCCAACTGGACCACGTGCAGATGAAGGTGGCGCAGGTCAGCTCCCAGCACCTGCCGGACGCCTGGACGGGGCAGGTCGGCGAGAAGGCCGCCGAGGTGGTCAGGGCCTCCGCGGACGACCTGACGCGCTGCGGCGACGCGATGGAGAAGGGGCGGCAGCAGCTGAGCGCGCTGGCGACCGCCCTGAGCGAGGCGCAGACCCTGCACGGGCAGGGCGCGGCTCCGTTGAGCGAGGCGCTGAAGCTGCTGCACGACATCACCATCAGCGGGGCGCCGGACCCGGTCAACTGGGACGACGACAAGATGCACACCGCCCACGCGAAGGCGAAGGAGGGCATCAAGTCGATCTACGACGCCGCGGTGAAGGCCGAGACGGCCGGCCGGACGGCCGCCCGCGAGCTGAACGCCCTGGCGAACAAGGCGCTGGCCGGCAAGTTCAAGAACAAGGGGCTGGGCGCGGAGGACAAGCTGGTGCTGGTCGACGCCTCGGTCGCCGGCAACGAGAGCGACGGCACCATCCTCACCGAGGCCAACGCGGTCCGGGCCTCCCAGCTGATGGACCAGATGAGCGACGCGGACCGGGCCCGGTTCGACCAACTGCTCGCGGGCAGCAAGTCCCCGGAGGAGCGGGCCTACCTGATGAAGGCGCTGGCCGCCGGGCACAGCTACGACGAGATCAAGGCCTTCGACGACCAGATCCACGACCACGCGGACGACCCCGGGTGGCTGGCGACGCGGATCTCGCCGGTCCAGCTGGCCTCGTCCACGCCCGGCCAGAGCCCGACCGGCTACGACGGGGTGGCCTGGGACCAGGGCCAGCACAGCACCTGCGTGGCCGCCTCGACGGTGACCGCCCGGGCGATGGTCGACCCGCTGTTCGCCTTCCAGCTCACCACGGGCGGCCACCCCGGCGACCCGGCGTACGACAACGGGCAGGCCGCCAAGGACCGCTGGGACAAGGAGACGAACCGCGTCTACGACTCCCGCTCCTGGATGCACCTGGGCGGGGACGGGATGTGGGACTGGGAGTCCAAGGACATCGCCAACTCCGAGATCGGCGACCACACCGGGGCCGGCTACAAGAACGTCGACCTCGAGGGGCCGGACCAGCGCCGGGACGTGCTGGCCCAGGTCGAGTCGTCGGTGGACCAGGGCAAGCCGGTGCCGATCTCCGTGAAGAACGACAAGTTCTTCCCGGACGGCCACCAGATGATGATCATCGCGCACCGCGGTGACCAGCTGGAGATCTACAATCCCTGGGGCTACACCGTCTGGGTCAGTGAGGACGACTTCGTCCACAACCACCTCGGGGGCGCCACCCAGGGCGACGAGCTCCCCATCGCCGACAGCGTCCGGATGCCCAAGTGAGGCTTGAGAGTTGAGTGCCAACCAGCAGCCCATGAGTGACGACCGGCTGGCCGAGCTGGACATCGAGGTCCTGCTGCGCTTCGGCCTGCCGGCCCCCGGCGTGGTCCGCTCCACGCTGTTCGGCGACGGGGCGGTGGCCGCGGCGATCGTCGCCGACCGGCTCGGCGTGCTGCCCCGGGCCGTGGCGTTCCTCGGCGAGGTGGTCCGCGCCGGCGGTACGGCGTTCGCGGCCGAGCTGCCCGAACCGCTGCCCGGCCCGGCCGCCGCGGCGGCCCGGGACTGGCTGGCGGCGGCCGCCACGGTCGTGCAGGACCCGACGGGCGACCAACTGGTCGCCCGCTGGCTCGACGCGGTCGCCGCCGTACTGGCACTGCGCGTCACCGACCGGGAGGCGGACTCGTGAGGAAGAAGTGGCAGCGGATCGTCCTCGTCGCCGTGGTCCTGCTGGCGGTCGCCGGGTCGGCGGGCGCGGTGGCGGTCCACCGGATGACCACCGGCAAGCTCGACCACGGCACCGTGTTCACCGCGACGTCGGGTGAACTGTCTGTCAAGCCGGGCCAGTTGTTCTCGGTCGAGGTGAGCGCGCACCGGGGCTGGGGCGACGTCTGGACGGTGGCCGAGCCGGCGCCCGACGCCGCCGTGGTGCAGACCGTCGGCGACGAGTACGTCCGGAACTTCGAGCTGTCCAACCTGGGCGGCGCGATCGGCTCGGATTCCGGCGGCCACTACTACTTCGTCTTCCGGGCCGGCGCGCAGCCGGGCCGGACGACCGTCACCCTGCACGTCGCCTACCGCGACCGCGGCGGCATGACGTACTCGGGCGGCCCGGAGCAGACCAAGCGCCAGTTCACCGTCGACGTCGGCTGAGCCGTCCCCGGTCGGGGGTGGGTCCACGCCCACCCC
>NZ_JBEPAK010000257.1:0-9637 GCF_040298565.1 Kitasatospora sp. NPDC001539
GGCCCGTACCCCCTTCACCGGGGGTGCGGGCCCGCCGTCGTGCGTGGGGAAGGCGTCGATCGAGGCGACGTCGAAACGGTTGCCGGATCGGGACATCGGCGAATGCGAACGTTTGCCCGGACCGTCGTACGCTCTGCCGGTCAGATCATGTGGAGAACCTGTGACCGCAGGAGTGTGCCGTGCCGCCCGCCCTTCGCCCCGCCGCGCTCGCGGCGGCCCTGCTGCTGCTCGGTGCCGGCACCGGCTGCAGCGTCCTGGCCGCCCCCGGCACCGCCGTCCCCGGTGAGCCGGCGCCGGTGCCGCCCCGGCAGGTGGTGCTCGCGGCCGCCCAGGCACTGGACGACACCGGCGGCGCCCGGATCGACGTGGTGCGGGAGGGGCCGGACGGCAGGCGCACCGCCGGCGGCACCCTGGCCTGGGGCGACCGGGACGAGGCCGCGCTGACCGTCACCGACGAGCTGGGGTCCGGGCGGCTGACCCTGCGGGACGGCGCGATCGACCTCGCCTACCAGGGCGGCCCCGACAAGCACGCGGACCGCGCCACCGCCGAGTCGCTCGACCCGAAGGCCGGCGCCGACCCGGAGGGCTACGCGGGCGGCTGGACCACCGCGCTGATCACCGACCCGGGCAGCCGGGCGTACGCGATCGCCCAGACCGACCGGCTGAGCTCACTCGGCGGCGAGCAGCTGGACGGGATGACCGTCGCGCACTACCGGGGATCCGCGCCGGTGGCCCAACTCTTCGGCGCGGAACGGCAGCTGAGCCCGCAGCGGCTCGCCCCGACGGTCGACTGGTACCGGCAGCGCGGGGTGGCGGAGATCGGCTACGACCTGTGGATCGGGCCCGGCCAGCGGTTGTTGAGGCTGCGCGAGACGGTCCGCGGCAGTGCCGGAACCACGGTGACCACGACCGACGTCTCAGCCTCCGCGGCCGGGGATCCGTCGACCGCCGCCGGGAATGCGCCGACCGGCGCGGGGGATGCACCGACCGCCGTGGGGGGTGCACCGACCACCGCGGCCGGGTGAGGGGAGCGGGATATCCGGTGCGGCGCCGATCGGGTGATCCGTTAGAGTCCGCGTGAGAAGAAGCTGAGAATCGGCTCTTCCGAAAACCTGAATCGCTACGGGGGGTACCTTCCATGCGCGCTGTGCGCCTCGCCTCGACCGCTGTCACCGCGGCGGTCCTGCTGGCCGCTCTCACCGCCTGCGGCAGCGGCAGCGGCAAGAGCGGCGACGACGCCAAGAGCCCCGACACCAAGAGCGCCGCGACCAAGGACCCGGGCTCCCTGGCGGCCGCGCTGACCGGCGACCCGAAGGCCGCGCTGGCCGCCGCCGCCCTGGTGATGCAGAAGGCCGGCAACGGCAAGGTCGCCATGATCACGCCGGACAGCTCCCAGCCCGGCGGCGCCGGCACCGCCGACTGGAAGGACCCGGGCAAGGCCTCCGTGGACCTCACCAGCGACATGGAGGGCAAGAAGCTCAAGGTCCGGGTGATCGGGACGGACGCCTACGTCGGCGGCGACGACACCGCAGCCCCGGCGCTGGGCGGCAAGCACTGGGTCAAGGTGCCCGCCTCCGAGGAGATGGGCAGCGCCTTCCTGGTGATGGGTCAGATGATGAACCCCGTCGCCCAGCTCACCGTCGCCGGCCAGAGCGGCAAGCCGAGCAAGGTCGGCGAGGAGACCGTGGACGGCGTCCGGACCACCCACCTGCGGGCGGTCGAGGACACCTCGGTCCTGGTGGCCGGGATGACCTCGCTCTCCGCCGAGCAGCGCCAGTCCGTCCAGAAGACGCTGGAGGAGGACGGCAAGACCCTCACCATCGACTTCTGGCTGAACGACAAGCAGGAACTCGTGAAGTACCGGGAGTACGGCGACACCAACGGCGAGTCGAAGGCCGTCACCGTCACGTACTCGGATCTGGGCAAGGGCGCGAAGTTCGAGGCGCCCGCCGCCGGCGACCTCGGGTCCCCGGCGGACCTGCTCAAGCTGCTCGGCTGACGGCGGGCCACCGGCCCGCCCGCACCGCCGACCGGCTCACGCCCCCGGGCGCACCGTGCGCCCGGGGGGTTCTCGAGGGGGGAACCCATGGCTGGAACCCGCAACACCGCCCTGGCCGTCGTGCTCGCCGCGCTGGCCCTGACCGCGACCGCCTGCAACAGCGACGACGGCAAGAGCGCGGCCCCGGCCGCGCCGGGCTCGGCCGCCGCCGCGAACACCCCGTCCACCGCGCCGACCTCCGCCGCCCCGGTGAAGGTGAGCCCGGCGGCCTACCTGGAGCAGGTCACCCAGAAGGTGAGCGCCGCCAAGTCGGCCAAGGTCGACGAGGCGATCACGATCGGCCCGATCGCCATGAAGGGCACCGGTGCGATGTCCTGGGCCGACGGTCTCCAGGGCGAGCTCACGATGGACTTGTCCGGCTCCCCCATGGGGCAGGCCCTCGCGAAGATCACCGGCAGCGACTCCGCGCCGTACCGCTTCGCCAAGGACGGCATGTACCTGCGCCTCGGCGGCGAGGCGGTGGACGCGCTGGGCGGCCGCCACTGGATGCACTACAGCCAGGCCGACCAGGCCAAGGCCACCGGGGGCAGCTCCGACCAGCTGAAGGACGCGGACCCGGTCGAGGGCGTGCGGGCGCTGATCGCCACCGGCAAGGTGACGGAGGTCGGCCAGGAGACCGTGGCCGGAAAGGCGACCACCCACTACTCCGGTGTGCTCGACCTGAACGACATCACCGCGGCGGCCGGCAAGGGCATGACCCAGCAGCAGCTCGACCAGCTCAAGGAGAAGCTGAGGACCGCCGGCATCTCCAAGGAGACGATCGACGTCTGGGTCGACGCCGACCAGCTGGTCGTCCAGCGCACCGAGACCGGCGACACCAAGGCCGGCGCGTTCAAGGCCTCCGTCCTCTACTCGGACTACGGCGTGGCGGTCGACACCACCGCGCCGGACCCCTCCGACACCGTGGAGGCGTCCGAGCTGCAGAAGCTCGCGGGCTCCGCCGGCTGACCGCGGCCGGACGTACGGCCGTCCGGAGGCGGTCGAATCGCTGAGGCTTCCCCAGGGGGCCACCACCCCTCGATCCCGGTCCGGATGGCAAGGTGGCCGGGTGAGAGAGGAACGGACGATGGCGGGACGGCAGCGGCTCGCGGCGCTGGCTGCCGTGGTCGTGCTCGCGGCCGGGCTGACCGGGTGCGGCGGGGGCGGCAGAGCCGCCGTGACGCCCTCCGGCAGCCCGACCTCCGCCGGCGCCCCGTCGACCGGTGCGACGCCGAGCGGGCCGGCCAAGCCGACCGACCGGTCGCCGCACGGGGTGCTGCTCTCCGCCGAACTGGCCATGCAGACCGCCCGCCGGGCGAAGGTCAGCTACCGGCTGGGCGCGGACGCCGGCTACGGCCCGCTGTTCTGGGCGCCCAAGACGGCGCTGCAGGTCAAGCGCTCCACCCCGGCCGACGCCGAGCAGCTGATCGTCGTGGACACCGTCGCCTACCAGGGCGGCGACGCCGCGACCGCCGCCCGCAACGGGGGCCGGCACTGGGAGCGCTTCTCCGTCCCGCCCGGCCCGGACGGCCGCAAGGAGGTCCCGTACGCGGGGCTGATCGACCTGCTGAACCCGGTGGAGGCGCTGACCGCGGCCACCGCCGACGGTGTGGACCCGGCCTTCGTCGGCGAGGAGAAGCTCGAGGACTCGACCGTCGAGCACTACCGGGTGACCACCACCGCCGAGCGGTACGCGGCCGCCCAGACCCAGCTGAGCCAGGCCCGGCGGGACGGCCTGCGGGCGGCCCTGGCACCGGGCGGTTCGCTCTCGCTCACCGTGGACCTCTGGCTGAACGACAAGGACCAGCTGGTCCGCCTCCAGCGCACCGGCACCGGGGACAGCGGCCGGGCCGACGACTCCGTGGTCTACTCCGACCTCGCCGGGCCGCTGCTCTCGGCCCAGGCCCCGGCCGAGACGGACACCGTGGACACCGGGGTCCGGACGGTCTCCCCGCTGGCGCGCTGAGGGGCGCCGGCGCTCCGTGCGGCCGCCGGCGGTCCGAGGGACGCGGAGATCCGCCGAGGGTCCACCGACCCGTCCGGGGTTCACCCGTCCGAGGGCGATTTGCGCCGTACGAACGAGTCCGGCTACTGTGGCGGAAGCCAAAGACCGCTGGTTGTCGCCGTGCGCCCGTCAGGGAGCCGGTGGCCGAAGGATCTGTGCCCAGCACAGGCAGCCCGCGCAGGTGTGTTTGGAGCTTGGACTTCCGGTCCCGCGTCCGCGCGGTCGCCGTCGAGGTCGTGGAGAGCCCCGTGCGCCCTGCGCACCGGGGCTCGTTGCATTTCGCAGGAGCTTTCCTTCCGTCCGGCCGGTTCGAGGCGTGAATGGTCGACTTTCGCGGTCGGCCGGACTTCGACATCACGGAAGGAGGCGTAAGCCTATGGCCAGGCCCGACAAGGCTGCCGCCGTCGCCGAGATCACGGACAAGTTCCGTGGCTCCGCCGCGGCGCTGCTGACCGAGTACCGCGGTCTCTCGGTGAAGCAGGTCAAGACCCTGCGTCGCTCGCTCGGCGACAACGCCGAGTACGCCGTGGTGAAGAACACGCTGACCAAGATCGCGGCCAATGAGGCCGGGATCTCCGAGCTCGACGACCTGTTCAACGGTCCGACGGCTGTCGCCTTCGTCACCGGTGACCCGGTGGAGTCGGCGAAGGCTCTGCGTGACTTCGCCAAGGAGAACCCCGCTCTCATCATCAAGGGCGGTGTCCTTGACGGCAAGGCGCTGTCCGCCGATGAGATCAAGAAGCTCGCGGACCTCGAGTCCCGCGAGGTGCTGCTCGCCAAGCTGGCGGGTGCCCTGAAGGCCAAGCAGTCCCAGGCTGCCGCGCTCTTCCAGGCCCTCCCGTCGAAGCTCGTCCGCACCGTGGACGCGCTGCGCGACAAGGTCGAGCAGGGCGGTGCCGGTACGCCGGCTCCCGCCGCCGAGGACGCGGCCGCCGAGTAATTCGGCAGGCTCACGCCTCGCTGCGGGCCCGTACGCCCGCCAACCCGTACATCCGGCACCACCTGCCGATTTAGTGGAAGGACGCCAATCATGGCGAAGCTGTCCCAGGACGAGCTGCTCGCGCAGTTCGAGGAGCTCACCCTCATCGAGCTCGCTGCCTTCGTGAAGGCCTTCGAGGAGAAGTTCGACGTCACCGCTGCCGCCCCGGTCGCCGTGGCCGCCGCCGCCGGTGGTGCCGCTGGCACCGAGGCCGCCGTCGAGGAGCAGGACGAGTTCGACGTCATCCTCGAGTCGGCCGGCGACAAGAAGATCCAGGTCATCAAGGAGGTGCGCACCCTGACCTCCCTCGGCCTGAAGGAGGCCAAGGACCTCGTTGACACCGCTGGTGCCAAGGTTCTCGAGAAGGTCGCCAAGGACGTTGCCGAGAAGGCCAAGGCTGCCCTCGAGGGCGCCGGCGCCAAGGTCACCGTCAAGTGATCCTGTGCCCCCTCTGAGGGGGCGCCGGGCCGGGCCGATCACCCTTGCGGGTGGTCGGCCCGGCCTTTTCGCGTTCCGGGGCCGGCCGGAACCACCGGTGTGGCCGATCGCGCACTCGGCAGTGTCGGCGCCGAGGAGTATGGTGATCACCGTCGTCGACGGTGGCCCCCACCACGGCTTCTGTAACGCCGGAGGGGTTCCGGCCGATAGACGGATCGAGGTCCGCACCGCCGGCGGGCCCTTGACGAACCCGGCGCGGCGCGCGATTCTCAAGGCGCGAGTCCGCCCGGTTGGTTTGCGGCTGGATGCATAACCAGCGGCTCCGGCGGGAAATGACTCCACGTGAGTTAGAGCAGTACCCGGTGGGCGCTCCGCGTCCGCCGGCTACCGGGAGGAGTCTCCGATTCGGTCTCCGAATCAGAGCTGGACAGCAGTGTGGCCTTTGGCTACACTGTCCCTTTGCGCTGCCTGTTAGCTGCTCCGTGACTCGTCGCCCGGAGTTTGCGTTGCCCTGAAGGGGTCTGGCACCGCCTCCGCAAATCGGCTCTGACCTGGGGTTTCGCCCCCGGCAGAGGCCGGTGGCCACGGAGGTGGGGTCAAGGCTCAAGCAGGCCCGGCTGGTACGCGCGTAGTGAGCTCCGAGCCCTCGGAAGGACCCCCCTCTTGGCCGCGCCGCGCAACGCCTCGAACAATTCCGCCGCATCCACCGCCCCGCTCCGCGTCTCCTTCGCGAAGATCAAGGAGCCCCTCGAGGTCCCGAACCTCCTGGCCCTGCAGACCGAGAGCTTTGACTGGCTGCTCGGCAACGCGGCCTGGAAGGCCCGGGTCGAGGAGGCGCTGGAGTCCGGTCAGGACGTCCCCACCAAGTCCGGTCTGGAGGAGATCTTCGAGGAGATCTCGCCGATCGAGGACTTCAGCGGGTCGATGTCCCTGACCTTCCGCGACCACCGTTTCGAGCCGCCGAAGAACTCCATTGACGAGTGCAAGGACCGCGACTTCACGTACGCGGCCCCGCTCTTCGTCACGGCCGAGTTCACCAACAACGAGACCGGTGAGATCAAGTCTCAGACGGTCTTCATGGGCGACTTCCCGCTCATGACCCACAAGGGCACGTTCGTGATCAACGGCACCGAGCGTGTCGTCGTGTCGCAGCTGGTCCGCTCCCCGGGTGTGTACTTCGACTCCACCCTGGACAAGGTGTCCGACAAGGACATCTACTCCTGCAAGGTCATCCCCTCGCGTGGTGCCTGGCTGGAGATGGAGATCGACAAGCGCGACATGGTCGGCGTCCGCATCGACCGCAAGCGCAAGCAGTCCGTCACCGTGCTGCTCAAGGCGCTCGGCTGGACCAACGAGATGATTCTCGAGGAGTTCGGCGAGTACGAGTCGATGCGCAACACCCTGGAGAAGGACCACACCCAGGGCCAGGACGACGCGCTGCTGGACATCTACCGCAAGCTGCGTCCGGGCGAGCCGCCGACGCGCGAGGCCGCGCAGACGCTTCTGGAGAACCTGTACTTCAACCCGAAGCGCTACGACCTGGCCAAGGTCGGCCGGTACAAGCTCAACCGCAAGCTGGGCAACGCCGAGTCGCTGGACTCCGGCGTGCTCACCGAGCCCGACATCATCGGTGCGATCAAGTACCTGGTGAAGCTGCACGCCGGTGAGACGGAGTGGCGCGACGAGACCGGCCGCGACATCGTGGTCGAGGTCGACGACATCGACCACTTCGGCAACCGCCGCCTGCGCAACGTCGGCGAGCTCATCCAGAACCAGGTCCGTACGGGTCTCGCCCGCATGGAGCGCGTCGTGCGCGAGCGCATGACCACCCAGGACGTCGAGGCGATCACGCCGCAGACCCTGATCAACATCCGGCCGGTCGTCGCCTCCATCAAGGAGTTCTTCGGCACCAGCCAGCTGTCGCAGTTCATGGACCAGACGAACCCGCTGTCGGGCCTGACCCACAAGCGCCGTCTGTCCGCCCTCGGCCCCGGCGGTCTCTCCCGTGAGCGCGCCGGCTTCGAGGTCCGTGACGTGCACCCCTCGCACTACGGGCGCATGTGTCCGATCGAGACCCCCGAAGGCCCGAACATCGGTCTGATCGGGTCGCTGGCCTCGTACGGCCGGGTGAACGCCTTCGGCTTCATCGAGACCCCGTACCGCAAGGTCGACGAGACCGGCCTCGTGACGGACCAGGTGGACTACCTGACCGCCGACGAGGAGGACCGCTTCGTCATCGCCCAGGCGAACGCTCCGCTCACCGCGGACAGCCACTTCGCCGAGCCGCGCGTCCTGGTCCGCCGCCGTGGCGGCGAGATCGACTACGTGCCGGGCACCGAGGTCGACTACATGGACGTCTCGCCGCGCCAGATGGTGTCGGTCGCGACCGCCATGATCCCCTTCCTCGAGCACGACGACGCCAACCGCGCGCTCATGGGCTCGAACATGATGCGCCAGGCGGTGCCGCTGCTGAAGAGCGAGGCCCCGCTGGTCGGCACCGGCATGGAGTACCGCTGCGCCGTCGACGCCGCCGACGTGATCACCGCCGAGAAGGCCGGTGTGGTCCAGGAGGTCTCGGCCGACTACGTCACCGTGGCCAACGACGACGGCACGTACACCACGTACCGCGCCGCCAAGTTCACCCGCTCCAACCAGGGCACCTCCTTCAACCAGAAGGTGCTCGTGGACGAGGGTGCCCGGGTCGAGGCCGGCCAGGTGCTGGCCGACGGCCCCTGCACCGACGCGGGCGAGATGGCCCTCGGCAAGAACCTGCTCGTGGCGTTCATGTCGTGGGAGGGTCACAACTACGAGGACGCGATCATCCTGTCGCAGCGCCTCGTGCAGGACGACGTCCTCTCCTCGATCCACATCGAGGAGCACGAGGTCGACGCCCGTGACACCAAGCTCGGCCCCGAGGAGATCACCCGGGACATCCCGAACGTCTCCGAGGAGGTCCTCGCCGACCTCGACGAGCGCGGCATCATCCGGATCGGCGCCGACGTCGTCACCGGTGACATCCTCGTCGGCAAGGTCACCCCGAAGGGTGAGACCGAGCTGACCCCCGAGGAGCGCCTGCTCCGCGCGATCTTCGGCGAGAAGGCCCGCGAGGTCCGCGACACCTCGCTCAAGGTCCCGCACGGTGAGTCCGGCAAGGTCATCGGCGTGCGCGTCTTCGACCGCGAGGAGGGGGACGAGCTTCCCCCGGGCGTGAACCAGCTGGTCCGCGTCTACGTGGCCCAGAAGCGCAAGATCACCAACGGTGACAAGCTCGCCGGCCGCCACGGCAACAAGGGTGTCATCTCCAAGATCCTCCCGGTCGAGGACATGCCCTTCCTCGAGGACGGCACCCCGGTCGACATCATCCTCAACCCGCTGGGTGTCCCGTCCCGAATGAACCCGGGACAGGTCCTGGAGATCCACCTCGGGTGGCTCGCCAAGCAGGGCTGGGACGTCTCCGGCCTCGCCGACGAGTGGGCCCAGCGCCTGCAGGCGATCGGCGCCGACCGGGTCACGGGTGGCACCAACCTCGCCACCCCGGTCTTCGACGGCGCCCGCGAGGACGAGATCACCGGTCTGCTGGACAACACCACCCTCACCCGCGACGGTGAGCGCCTGGTGAACTCCACCGGCAAGGCCCGGCTGTTCGACGGCCGCTCCGGCGAGCCGTTCCCGATGCCGATCTCGGTCGGCTACATGTACATCCTCAAGCTGCACCACCTGGTCGACGACAAGCTCCACGCCCGTTCGACCGGTCCGTACTCGATGATCACCCAGCAGCCGCTCGGTGGTAAGGCGCAGTTCGGTGGTCAGCGCTTCGGTGAGATGGAGGTGTGGGCCCTGGAGGCGTACGGCGCTGCGTACGCGCTGCAGGAGCTGCTCACCATCAAGTCCGACGACGTCCTCGGCCGGGTCAAGGTCTACGAGGCCATCGTCAAGGGCGAGAACATCCCCGAGCCCGGCATTCCCGAGTCCTTCAAGGTTCTCATCAAGGAAATGCAGTCGCTCTGCCTCAACGTGGAGGTGCTGTCCTCGGACGGCCAGTCCATCGAGATGCGGGACTCCGACGAGGACGTGTTCCGCGCCGCCGAGGAGCTCGGCATCGACCTGTCCCGGCGCGAGCCGAGCAGCGTCGAAGAGGTCTGACGGAGGCCGGGCCGGCTGCCCCGAGCAGCCGGCC
>NZ_JBEPAK010000258.1:0-9632 GCF_040298565.1 Kitasatospora sp. NPDC001539
CGCCGACTCCCTGTCGGCGGGCCCTGCGCCCGTTCACTGCTGCGGTGCCTGCGGCGGGTAGCCGTAGCCGGCCGGCGGGGGCTGGTAGCCGTCCGGCGCGGGCGCCGGCGGCTGGCCCTGGGCGGACGGGTAGCCGTAGCCGGGGCCGGGCTGCGGGGCGCCCTGCTGCGGCGGCCACGGGCCCGGGGCGCCCGGCTGGGGCGGGTAGCCGTACCCGGGCGGGGGCGGCGGCGCCTGGCCGGGCTGCGGCGCCCACGGCGCGCCGGGCGCGGGCTGGGGGGCCTGCGGCTGGTACGGGTGCGGCTGCTGGGCCTGCTGCTGCCAGCCGGCCTGCTGGGCGGCCGCCTGCTGGGCCCGGATGATGTCCTCGCCGACCAGGGTGGCCAGGTCGAAGTACGCCTCGCGGACCTTGGGCCGCATCATGTCGAGGTTGACCTCGGCACCGGCTGCCAGGCTCTCGTCGAAGGGCACCACGACGACGCCGCGGCAGCGGGTCTGGAAGTGGGCGACGATGTCCTCGACCTTGATCATCTTGCTGGTCTCGCGGACCCCGGAGACCACCGTGATGCTGCGCTGCACCAGGTCCGCGTAGCCGTGCGCGGAGAGCCAGTCGAGCGTGGTCGAGGCGCTGGAGGCGCCGTCCACGCTCGGGGTGGAGACGATGATCAGCTGGTCGGCGAGGTCCAGGACCCCGCGCATCGCGCTGTACAGCAGGCCGGTGCCCGAGTCGGTCAGGATGATCGGGTACTGGCGCCCCAGCACGTCGATGACCTGCCGGTAGTCCGAGTCGTTGAAGGTGGTCGAGACGGCCGGGTCGACGTCGTTCGCCAGGATCTCCAGGCCCGAGTTCAGGTCCTGCGAGGTGAACTGACGGATGTCCATGTAGCTGCGCAGGTGCGGGATGGCCGTCACCAGGTCGCGGATGGTCGCGCCGGTCTGGCGCTTGACCCGGCGGCCGAGCGTGCCGGCGTCCGGGTTGGCGTCGATCGCGATCACCTTGTCCTGGCGCTCGCTGGCCAGGGTCGCGCCGAGCGCGGTGGTGGTCGTGGTCTTGCCGACGCCGCCCTTGAGGCTGATCACGGCGATCCGGTAGCAGCTCAGCACCGGAGTGCGGATGATCTCCAGCTTGCGGGCCTTCTCGGCCGCCGCGGCCTTGCCGCCGAACTGGAACCGCGGCTGCTGGCGCTGCTGCTTGGGCTGGCTGCGCAGCAGCCGGTCCGAGGACAGCTCGACGGCGGCGGTGTAGCCGAGCGGGGCACCGTGCGCGGTCTGCTGCGGGGCGGCCGCCTGCTGGAACGCGGCGGGCTGCGGAGCGGCGGCGCCCTGCGGCGGCCAGGGCTGCCCGGGGACCGGCTGCTGCAGCTGGCCGGGCTGGCCGGGCTGGCCGGGCTGGGGCTGGCCGGGCTGGGGCTGGCCGGCGGCCGGCTGCTGGTAGGCGCCGGGCTGCGGCCAGCCGAGCTGGCGCGGGTCCACCGGCGCGGCCTGCGGCTGGACCGGCTGCGGCGGGCCGGGCTGAGCCTGAGGGCCGGGCTGCGGCTGAGCCTGCGGCTGCCCGGCGGCGGGCGGCTGTCCGGCGGCCCACGCCGCCTGGGGGTCCCACGCCGCCTGCGGGCCCTGCGCACCCTGCGGGCCCTGCGCACCCTGCGGTGCCTGCGGGCCCTGAGGCGCCTGCGGTGCCGCCGGGGGCTGCTGCTGCGCCTGCTGCTGGACGGGCGGCTGCGCCGGATCCTGCGGAGCGAGGGGCTGCCCCGGCTGACCGGCGGCGGACGACTGCGCCGGGTACGGCTGCGGCGGGCCCGGCTGGGCCACCGCCTCCGCCGCAGGCCAGGCCGCGGCGGGGGCCTGCTGCTCGGGCGCCGCGGCCGGGGCCGTCGCCGGGAAGGGCACGTGCTGCGCCTCGGCCTGGACGGACGGCGCGGGCACACCGGGCGCGGCAGCAGGAGCCGGCTCGGGCGCCGGGCCCGGGACCGGCGGCGGACCCTGCGTCGCAGCCGCAGCCGGAGTCACGGGCGCAGCCGCAGCCGCAGCCGCGCCGGGAGCCTGGGCCGCGCCGGGAGCCTGGGCCTGGGCGGCCGCCCCGGCACCGGGCGCGGGCACGGGCGCGGCGGCCGGGTCGCCCGGAGCGGGGCTGCCGGCCGGCCCACCGCCGGTAGCCGCCGGGGCGTCCGACTGCACGTACCAAGACGGGGGAGTGTAGTCGGGCGCGTCGGACCAGTCGTCGTCGTCCTCCGCCGCGTTGTCGCCGACGTAGACGCCGTCCCGATCGCTGCTCACTAGGGCTCCCTCGTGTTCGCCGCCGCTTGTTCAGCGGTGCCGTTGCCGCAACAAAGACTAGGCCGTACGGCTGCCCCCGTTGAAGGCGGCTTCGCTCCGGACCGGTGTCGACCGGCCCGCAACGGCCGGCTCAGTCCATCCGGCGCGGGCCGCCGAGCACCTGCTGTTCGGCCTGTCCGGCCACCGCCCGGACGTACTGGCGCCGCATCCGGGTGGCCCAGAGCGTCAGGTCGTCGCCGAGGGTCGGCAGGGCGGCCACGACCTCCGGCGGGAGGGACAGCACCCGGCCGGTCAGCTCCGCCTCCTGCGGGGAGACCCGCTGCACGCCGACCAGGTCGGCGGAGTTCAGCACCCGGGCGGCGTTCGGGCCGAGGTAGGGCAGCAGGGTCAGGGTGGTCTGCCAGGGTGCGGCGGAGAGCCGGCTGCGCGGCGGGCGGGCACCGAGGTCGCGCACCACCAGCACCGGCGAGGCCACCGAGGCGCCCTGCGGGCCGAGCCTGCCGACCTGGTGGACCGTCACGCAGGGCTGCCCGCCGCCGGCGGCCTGCGCGAGCGGCCCCCAGAGCTGCCCGCGCGCGGTCTCCACCACGACCCGGGCACCGACCGCGGCCGCGCGCAGCGCGATGATCTGCGCCGTCCACATGCCGCCGACCAGCACCAGGTCGTAGGCGCTGGGGCGGAACAGCCCGAGCACCGCGGGCAGTCCCTGCGGGTCGACCCCGATGACCACGCCGTCGTCGCCGACCGGGAAGGCCAGCGCCCCGAGGTCGGCGGCCTCCAGCACGTGCTTCTCCCGGCGGGGCCCGCGCAGCCCGAAGCCGGGCAGGATCCGCGGCCGGGGCCGGCGCTGCTCCGCGCCGGGCGTCGGGCCGGGGGCGGGGTAGGTCTGGTACGCCATCAGGACGCTCCTCCCAGCGGCAGGGTGGCGAGCATGCCGGGGGCCTGCTCGAGGTCGAGCCGGACCAGGCCGAGCCCGCAGCTCTGCGCCCGTGCCTCGACCTGGCGGCCGACCTGGCCGACCTCGCTCTCGCTGCGTCCGGTCACCCGCAGGTGTCCGCTGACGGTCACCGAGCCGCCGGTGCCGTGCGCGGCGGTCAGACTGAAGGTGCTGGCCAGTGCCGGGGAGCCGGTGATCAGGTTGACCAGGTCCGGCGCGGCGATCCGGCCGGGGGCGCCGCCGGGGCGGCTCAGCTGCGGCCAGCGGGAGATCCAGTAGGTGGTGTGCCAGCGGTCGTCGATCCGCCAGAAGCGGTTGCCCTCCTGGGTGCGGCGGGTGGTGCCGCCGCCGCTGCCGGTGCCCTGGCGCCCGGCGACCGCGATCGGGTTGGCGCAGGTCGCGATGGCCAGGGCGGCGATCAGCTCCCGCTCGTCCAGCACGGTCGCGTTGAACCCGGCGCTGTTGAGCCGCCCGGCCAGCTGGTCGGTCACCCGCTGGAGTGCCTTGCGGGCGCCCTCCTCGCCGCCGCCGCGGGCCCGGACGGCGGTGGCCGCGCGCTCCGGGTCGAGTTTGAGGGCGATCCAGGTCAGCCGCAGCCCGGGGGTGGAGGTGCCGTCCGGCAGCTCGCGGTAGGCGCGGGCGGCCAGCGACTGCTCGGGCAGGTGCGGGGCCGGGGCGGGCTGGGTGTGCTGGACCAGCTGCACCGACTCCAGGGTGATGTCGTCCACGGTGAGCGCCGAGCAGATCACGTCCAGCGGCAGCGGCAGTGCGGTGCGCGCCGGGCGCAGCGGCTGGTCCTTGGCCTGGACGAGCAGCACCGAGCTGAGGAAGGTGCCGTCGCCGACCATGCCGGTCTCCCGGCGGACCGGGCGGCCGCCGAACTCCGCCTCGGTGGCGTGGGTGCAGGTGCGCAGCCCCGGTTCGAGTTCCAGCGCGGGGGCCAGGGCCGGGTCGGTGCCGGGCGGCGGCAGCAGCTCCTTCGCCTGCCGGCGGCGGGACTTGAGGGCGGAGCGGACGCGCAGCAGCTCGGGGATGGTGCGGCCGCGCAGCGGGACGAGCGCCAGCACCAGCAGCACCAGCGAGACCGCGCCGAAGCCGGCCGCGACCGGGCGGCTGATCGTCCAGCCCACCGCGACCAGGGCGACCGCGACCTCGACCAGCACCAGCTGTTGGAGCTTCAGCCGCCCGCCGAGCAGCCCCGGGCGGGGGTTGACGCGCACCTGGACGGGGCCGCCGGCCGTCGGCGGACGGCCGGCCGCGGCCTCGACGGCCGGCCCGCGCCGGGCCCGGCCGGACCGGCGCGGCCTCCCGTCGCCTGCGGTGCCGCGGCGTCCTGGAGCGGTCTGGCTTGGCATCCCCCGGTGGCCCTCTCTGATCCGTTGTCGCGGCCCGGCTGGCTGGTTCGCGGACCGTACCCGTACCGTACTCACCGTCCGCTGCCGCATCGTAGAGGGTTCGGGCCGGATCCCGCCCGGCGGGTGCGGACCGCGGGGCAGGTCGTGCCGACGGGGCCGACCGCGTACGGCACACGTCTGACGAGGGGGACGACGAGGATGGCATCGCGCCGGGACGAGCTGAACGCGTACACCTTCGCCCGCAAACGCACGGTGGGGGCGTTCCTGCTGCCCTCCGGCGGCGGAAGCGACGAGGACGCGCCGCGACCGGTGAAGGCGGTGCTGCCGAGCGTCCTGGTCGGGGCGTTGGTGGTGGGCGGTTTCGGGCTCTGGGGGGTGTTCAAGCCGGCCGCGCCCCTGCAGTGGGACAACGGCAAGAACATCATCCAGGGCAAGCAGTCCACCACCCGGTACGTGGTGCTGACCGACCCGGACGGCAGGACCAAGCGGCTGCACCAGGTGCTGAACATGTCCTCGGCGCGGCTGGTGCTGCCCGCGGAGGCCAAGGTCGTGGTGGTGGACGACGGCGTGCTCGACCGCTACCCGAACCACGGCCCGACGATCGGCATCCCGTACGCGCCGGACAAGTTGCCGAGCAAGGACAACGCGAGCCAGCCGATGAAGTGGGCGGTCTGCGACCGACCCGGCTCGGACGACAAGCAGGAGACCGTCAACCAGGCGGTGTTCGTGGCGGCGGGCGCGGACGCGGCGGCGCTGTCGGCCAAGGACCGGGTGCTCGGCCCGGACCAGCTGATGCTGGTGCAGCAGGCGGACGACCAGCAGGTCTCCGCCGCTCCGGCGCCGGGGCAGCCGGCCGCGGGCGGCGCGAAGGCGTTCCTGGTCGACGCCCAGGGCCGCAAGCACGAGATCGGGTCGCCGCAGTCCGACGACAGGGAGCGCAAGGCGCTGATCACCGCGGTGTTCGGCCCCAACGCGGTGCCGCAGCGGGTCAAGCGGGAGTGGCTGGACACCCTGGTTCCCGGCACCCCGATCACCTTCCCGGACGTCAAGGGGGCGGCCGACACCCAGGGCCCCAACTCCTCGGTGGAGCTGGGGAACCAGGCGGACCGCCGGATCGGCCGGCTGGTGCACTACCAGGACCGCCACTACGTGGTCGGCAAGGACCGGCTCTTCCTGATCACCCCCTTCCAGGAGGAGCTGATCCGGCAGAACCCGGCCTACCAGGTGCTCTACAAGAACGACCAGGACAAGAAGCCGCGCAGCGACGAGCTGACCCCGGCCGAGCAGTCCAGGTACAACACCGACACCCGGCTGCCGGGCACCGCGGACGACTGGCCGCTGAGGACCGGTGCGCCCGTGAACAACTGGCAGGACCGCCAGGACGCCCGGCTGGTGGTCTGCAGCACCTTCGACGGCCTGGCCGAGGACGGGCGCACCCCCAAGCGCAGCGTCTGGGCCGGTACGGCCTACCCGGCGCCGTACAACAACGGCGCGGGCGCCGCGTACGTGACGCCCGGTCACGGCCTGTTCTACCGGGCGCTGGACAACGCCGCCGGCGGCTCCGGCACCGACTTCCTGATCACCGAGACCGGCCTGCGCTACGCCGTCCCGTCGAACGGCGACGGCGGCCGGGCCGCGACCGCCCCGCCCGGCGGCGGCCAGGGCGGCGCCCCGAAGACGCCGACCCCGCAACCGGGCGCCACCGGTCCGGACCAGCAGCCGACCCAGAACCCGGACGACCAACCGGGCGGCAACCAGGCGCGGTTGGGCTATCCGAACGTCCAGCCGCTGCCGGTGCCGCAGCAGTGGTCGAACCTGGTCCCGGCCGGCCCGCCGCTCACGGCGAAGAGCGCTGCGCAGCCGCAGAACGCCTGATCGGCCGGATCCGGCAAAGGACTTGGCGTCAGTGTCATGGTCTGGTAACTACTCGGTGCTCGAGGTTGGGTGAGTTGCGTGTGCCGACTACAGTGCTGCTGGACATCACACGGGTGATGCGGCGGAGGGCTCCTGTGGCGCTCCGTACACGCAATGTTTGTCTCATGGGGGACGGTGGAGCATGGCTGACGGTCAGTTCACGATGACTGCTCAGGAGATGCAGGCTTTCGCCAAGCGCATCGAGGACGCGATCGGCAAGATCGAGGCCGAGCGGGTGAAGCTCGAGAGCACGGTCACCAACATCACCAGCGGTTGGAAGGGCCAGGCGGCGAGCGCCTACACGACGCTGCAGACGCAGGTCAACAAGGACATCGCCGACCTCAAGGAGTCGCTGGGCAAGATCCAGCACGCCATCGAGCTGACCACGAAGCACTACGCGAGCACCGAAGAGGAGCAGAAGGCGCTGTTCGGCAACCAGGGCTGATCGCCCGGTTCGCACTGATCACCGCCCAGTTCCGACCTTCCGCCCGCCGGGGCGCCCGCGGTCGAGCGCGGGGTGCCCGGCCCACTCGTCAAGGGAGACACCGTGTCCGACCACATCCTCGTGAACTTCCAGACCGTCCACCACGCCGCCGAGGAGGTCAAGGCCTCGGCCGGCCGCATCGACACGATGCTGAGCGACCTGAAGAAGGACGTCGCCCGCATCGCCCAGAGCTGGCAGGGCAAGGCCCAGGAGGGCTACCACGCCCAGCAGGTCAAGTGGGACAGCGCCGCCTCCAACCTGAAGGAGACCTGCTCGAAGATCGCGAGCTCGCTGGAGAGCGCCGCGCAGAGCTACAAGCAGACCGAGGACGCCAACGCCAAGCTCTGGCACTGACCGAGCGGTCCCGGACGGGACGACAGGGGCGGGTACCCGGGTTCCGGGCACCCGCCCTTCGGCGCGTGGCAGGGGTGGAGAGACATGAGGGGTGGCAGGGTGTCCCGACACGGGTTCCGTAGGACGGCCGCGGTGCTGGCCGCGCTCGCGGTGCTGGGCGGCCCGCTCACCGCCCCGGCGTACGCGGACGGCGGGCCCGGGCTCGCCGCCGCCGGTGACTGCCCCAAGCCCGCGCCCGACGTGCAGACCGTGCCGTGGTCGCTCCAGCGACTCCTGCTGGACGCGCTGTGGCAGGGCGGGCGGACCACCGGGGCGGGCGTGAAGGTGGCGGTCATCGACACCGGGGTCGACGTCCGCAACCCGCAGCTCGCCGGGCAGGTCCCCTCCGGCGACCCCGAGCACCCCCAGCCGGTGGACAAGGTCCAGGCGGGCCCCAGCCTGCTGGTCAACAAGGAGACCAACCAGCCCGTCGAGGGCACCTCCAAGGACGACCCGGTGGGCCACGGCACCAAGGTGGCCGGCATCATCGCCGCGGCCCGGAGCGACCGGACCGGCTTCGTCGGGCTGGCCCCCGACGCCCAGATCCTCTCGATCCGGCAGAACGACAGCGAGGGCAACGGCGACGTCACCACCCTCGTCAAGGCCATCGACGACGCGGTCGACGGCAACGCCAGGGTCATCAACATCTCGCAGGACGTCCGCGGCGCGGGCGACTCCCACTTCGGCGGCTACGCGGACCTGAAGGCCGCCGTCCAGCGCGCCGAGCAGAAGAACGTCGTGGTGGTGGCCTCCACCGGCAACGACGGCAAGGAGGGCGACACCTTCCCGGGCGCCTTCCCGACCGTGCTGGCCGTCGGCGCCTCCGACCGCAACAACGAGCGCGCGCCGTTCTCCCAGTACGGCTCCTTCGTGAAGGTCGCCGCGCCCGGTGTCGACATGCTCTCCACGGTGCCCGGGGGCGGCCAGTGCGTGGACAACGGCACCAGCTTCGCCGCCCCGTACGTCTCCGGGCTGGCCGCGCTGCTGATCGGCGCGCACCCGAAGTGGACGGCGGCCCAGGTGCGGGCCTGGATCGAGCAGACCGCCCAGCGCACCGAGCGCGACCCGAACCGGTTCGTCGGCTGGGGCGTGGTGGACCCGGTCAAGGCCGTCACCACGGCTCCCGAGTCCGCGCCCTCCGCCGCCGTCCCCGACGCCCCGGTGCAGCTGGCCGCCGCCCCGATCGTGCCGGCGCCGGTCGGCCTCGGCGAGACCCAGGCGGACCGCGACGGGCGCACCGCGACGTACGTGCTCGGCATCGGGGCGCTGCTGGTGGCACTGCTGATCGGCGGCGGCGTGGTGCTGCGCGACCGGCGCCGCCAGTCCGCCGACTGATCCGGAGGATCCCGCGGAGCACCCGTAACATCCCCGCCCTCCCACCGCATCGAAGGAGTGTCAGGGAGCGCGGACGAGGGGCAGTGGCGGGCATGGGGTGGATCCGGAGCGGCCGGGAGGCCAAGGACGCGGAGTTCCTGGACCTCGTCTCCGCCCGCACCGGTCACCTGTACCGCTCGGCCTGCCTGCTCACCAGCGGGGACACCCACTACGCCGAGGACCTCGTGCAGGAGGCCCTCAGCCGGATGTACGTGCTCTGGCGGCGCAGCGCCTTCACCGGCGGCCGGGCCCGGATCGAGAACCCGGCGGCCTACACCCACACGGTGATGGTGCGCACCTTCCTCGCCCAGCAGCGCCGCCGTTCCAGCGGGGAGCGCCCGACCGACGCCCTGCCGGAGCGGGAGGGCCACGACGCGGACAGCAGTCTGCGGCTCACCCTGCTCGACGCGCTCGGACGGATGCCGGCCAAGGACCGCGCCGTGCTGGTGCTGCGCTACTGGGAGGACCGCAGCGTCGAGGAGACCGCGGAGGTGATGCGGGTCTCCTCCGGCGCGGTCCGCACCCGGACCACCCGGGCGCTGGCCCGGCTGCGCTCCCTGCTCGGCGACTCCTTGGCCGAGCTCGCCGCCCGCTGAACCCTGTTGCAGGCCCGCCGACCACATTCGTGACGCAAGGAGACGTGACCAGCCATGTCCGACCCGGACGAGTTCGAGCACGACCTTCTCTACGCCCTCACTCGTACGGGTGAGGGTTTTCGCCCGGAGCAGGCCGACCAGGCCGAGCTGGTCGCGGGCGGGTACCGGCGCGGCCGCCGCCGCTGGCGCCGCCGCTCGACCGCCGCGGTGGTGGGCGGCGCCGCCGCGCTGGCCCTGGTCAGCACCGGCGCGGTGTACCTGGCCGGGAGCGGTTCGCCGTCCGGCGGCACGGCCGCGGTGGCCGC
>NZ_JBEPAK010000259.1:0-9612 GCF_040298565.1 Kitasatospora sp. NPDC001539
TCGGCCCGGCCCCCCCCCCCCCCTCTCCCGCCCCCCCACCCCGGCGCGGGCCCCGGCCGCCCCCGGGGCCCTCCCCCGCGCCCGCGCCCCGGCCCCCGGCGGGGCGGGGGCGCGCCGACTCGGCTCGGCCGACGAGGCCCAGCCACTGGCCGTCTGACGGGCGTCCTGCTGACGGGCCGTCATGGTGGCCTCGGCGCGCGACGTCGGGGCCGCCACAGCGCCGTGCCGGACCGTCAGCGCGCCGTGCCGGTCCTGGCGCGCTGTGCCGGTCCTGGCGCGCCGCGTCGGACAAGTCAGTGCGCGGTGTCGGGAACGTCAGTGCGCCGCGTCGGACGAGTCAGTGGGCGGTGTTGGACCGACCGCGCCAACCCGTCACGGGGAGCGCGAACTTGGCCACCAGCCGGTCCGTGAACGGCGCCCGGTGCAGCCGGGCCAGCCGCACCGGCGTCTGCCCCCGGCGCACCTCCACCCGTGCTCCGGCGGGCAGTTCGACCGAACGCCGCCCGTCGCACCAGAGCACCCCGTGCGGGGTCTTGGGCTGCACCTCGACCGCGAGCACCGAGTCCGGCGAGGTCACCAGCGGGCGGGCGAACAGCGCGTGCGCGGAGATCGGCACCATCAGCAGCGCCTCCACCTCCGGCCACACCACGGGCCCGCCGCCGGAGAACGCGTACGCGGTCGAGCCGGTCGGCGTCGCGCAGACCACCCCGTCGCAGCCGAAGTTGGACACCGGGCGGCCGTCCACCTCGGTCACCACCTCCAGCATCCGCTCCCGGGACGCCTTCTCGATCGACGCCTCGTTCAACGCCCAGTCCTGGTGGACCACATCGCCGTTGGTGCGGACGATCACGTCGATCGTCATCCGCTCCTCGACCTCGTAGTCGGCGTCCACCACCCGCTCGACCACCACGGCCAGGTCGTCCCGCTCCGCCTCGGCCAGGAAGCCGACCCGGCCCAGGTTGATCCCCAGCATCGGCAGCCCGTGCGAGCGCGCCAACTCCGCACCGCGCAGCAGCGTCCCGTCCCCGCCGGCGACCAGGATCAGCTCGCAGCCGTCCGCCGCCCCCGGCCCCTCGGCGACCTTCTCGACCCCGTCCGGAAGGTCGAGGTCCACCGCCTCGGCCTCCAGCAGTCTGATCCGCAGGCCCGCTTTCAGCAGCCCGTGCACCAGGGCCTCGACGCTGCGCAGCGCCGTCTCCCGGCCGGTGTGCGCGATCAGGAAGACCGTACGTTCTCCATCGCTCATGCCGCTGCCCTCTCCCTACGTCTGCCGGGTCGCCCTTGGCCCGGTGCGGCCGCGTCGTACAGCATGACGGGCCGGACGTTCGCACAGCACCCTATCGGGGCCCCTCCGCCACGGCCCGGTCCGCCTCCGCGGGGTCCAGCTGCGGGGCGTCGCGGCGCATCCAGAGGAAGTACTCGACGTTCCCGGAGGGCCCCGGCAGGGGGCTCGCGGTGACCGCCCGCACGCCGAGACCGAGCTCCCACGCCTGCCCCGCCACCTGGCGGACCATCTCGGCGCGCAGCTGCGGGCTGCGCACCACCCCGCCGCTGCCGAGCCGTTCCTTGCCGATCTCGAACTGCGGCTTGACCATCAGCACCAGGTCCGCGTCCTCCGCCGCGCAGGCTGCCAGCGCCGGAAGCACCAGGCCCAGCGAGATGAAGGACAGGTCGCCGACCACCAGGTCGACCGGCTCGCCGCCGATCGACTCCAGGGTCAGCTCGCGCACGTTGGTGCGGTCCATCACGGTGACCCGGTCGTCGCTCTGCAGCGACCAGGCGAGCTGCCCGTAGCCGACGTCCACGGCCAGGACGTGGGCGGCCCCGGCCCGCAGCAGCACGTCGGTGAACCCGCCGGTGGAGGCGCCGGCGTCCAGCGCCCGGCGTCCCTCGACCACCAGGCCCTGGGGTACGAAGGCCGCGAACGCCCCTGCGAGCTTGTGGCCGCCGCGCGAGACGTAGTCGGGGTCGTTCTCGTCCTCGGCCACCACGACGGCCGCCGAGGTCTCCACCTGGGTGGCCGACTTGGTCGCGGTGGTGCCGCCGACGGTCACCCGCCCGGCCGCGATCAGCTCGGACGCGTGCTCACGCGAACGGGCCAGCTTGCGGCGGACCAGCTCCGCGTCGAGTCGGCGTCGTGCCACTGCCACTGGTGCTTCAGCTCCTACGGGTCCTGCGGGGTCATTCCCGGTCGAGTGCGGCCAGCGTGTCGGCGAGCCGCTGGTGAACATCTTCGTACACCGCGACGTGTGCCTCCGCCGGGACCCCGTCCAGCGCTTCCAGCCGGGCCAACCCGGCGTCCACCCCGGGGTGGCCGGTGGGCAGCAGCTCGACGCCGAGCGGCTCGGCGGGCGGGGTGGGATCACTCGTCTCGGGCATCCGGTTCCTTCGGGCTGGTGGTCTTGCGGACGGCCGTCGTCTTCGACGCGGTGGCCCCCTCGGCGGAGGCGGTCTTCTTGGCAGGGGTCCGCTTGGCGGGGGCCTTCTTGGCGGCGGTCTTCTTCGCAGCGGTAGCGGTCTTCCGCGCGGAATCAGCGGAAGCGGTCTTCTTGGCAGCCGTCTGCTTCGCCGGGGCCTTCTTCGCCGGAGCCTTCTTCGCCGGAGCCTTCTTCGCCGTCGCCTTCTCGGCCGTCGCCTTCTTGGCCGGGGCCTCGCTCGCCGGGGCCTCCTTCGCCGGGGTGCTCTTCCGGGCCACCGGCTCCGCCGCGACCGGCGGATCGACCTCGACCGGCTCGTCGACCTCCACCCGCTGGGTCACTATCGGCTCGTCCGCCGAGCGCTCGTCCTCGTACTCCCAGCCGTGCCCGAACAGGTCGTCCGCCCGAGGCGCCGGCGCCGGACCCTGCGCCGGCACGTCCGCGCCGGCCCGGCCGGGCTTCGCCGCGGCCGCCGCCGGTTCCTCCTCGACCTCGCGCAGCTTGCTCTCCAGGTACGCGAGCACCACGCCGACCTTGGTGACCTGGTCACCGACCTTCTCGAAGGCCTTCTCCACCTCGTTGCGCGCCACCCCGACGGCCAGGTCCACCCCCGCCCGCCCGGCGGTGACCGCCTCCTCCGCCAGCGTCTGCAGCGCCTGGGGAGACGGTGGGAACTGCCCGCCGAGCTTGCGCTCGACCTCGGCGACGTCGACGCCGGTCCGCTCCAGGATCGCGGTCGCCGTGCCGACGACCCGCTTGCCGACCTCCTCCACCACCGCGGTGGCGGCCGCCATCGCTTCCCGCACCGTCTTCGGCAGCATCCGGGTGCCTCCTTCGCGCCTGCGCGCGCATCGCTCCGTGGCCGTCGGTGCCCGGGCCTGTCCGGGCACCCCACTGACGACGCTACCGCCAAAACCCTTCTGAGGTACCGTGGCCCGGCAGTCAGAGCACCGTAGTGACCTGGGGATGGAGCCACCGCCATGGCGAACGCCGAGGAGTGCCGCGCGGCACTGGAACAGCTCAGCCGGAACATGGCCGCATCCACCGGCGACGTCCGCAAGGCCGCCGCCCTCGACCGCTCGCTCAGCTGCCGGATCACCGACCTCGACCTGACCTTCACCGGTCAGCTGCGCGACGGCCGGATCCAGGACGTCGTCGCCACGCCCGGCCCGCCCGCCACCAAGGCGGAGATCCGGCTCACCATGGCCAGCGACGACCTCATCGCCCTGGTCGACGGCACGCTCAACTTCGCCTCCGCCTGGGCGAGCGGCCGGGTCAAGCTGGAGGCCGGTCTCCGCGACCTGCTGCGGCTGCGCACCCTGCTCTGACGGCCGGCCGCCCGGCGGCGACGCGGATCAGAAGCCCAGCTCGGCCAGCGCGTTCCGCCCGTCCACCGGCCCGCCGTCCCCGTCCGCCGCCGTCCACGCGGCCGCACACAGCGCCCGCAGGCCGTCCCAGCGGTCCCCGGACCCGGTCAGCCGCAGCTCGCCACCCTCCACCCGGGCGGACCAGCCCCCGCAACCGAACCCGCCGTCGCCGGCCGACACCGCCGGGTGCGGGGCCAGCAGACCGCGCAGGTCCGGCGCCAGGTAGGTCGGCCGGTGCTCGGCCTGCGCCGCCAGCAGCTGCGCCGGGGTGGTCACCCCGGTGAACACCAGCAGGCTGTCCACACCGCCGTTGAAGGCGCCCTCGATGTCGGTGTCCAGACGGTCCCCGACCACCAGCGGCCGGCGCGCGCCCGTCCGCAGCACCGTCTCCCGGTGCATCGGCGGAAGCGGCTTGCCCGCGTCCTCCGGCTCCACCCCGGTCGCCGCCCGGACCGCCGCGACCAGCGTCCCGTTGCCGGGCGCGATGCCGCGCGCCGTCGGCACCGTCATGTCCGTGTTCGAGGCCACCCACGGCAGCCCGCCGCGCACCGCGTACGCGGCCTCCGCCAACTGCGCCCAGCCCACCGACGGGTCGAAGCCCTGGACCACCGCGAGCGGCTCGTCGTCCAGCGAGCGGACCGCCACCAGCCCGCGCTCGGCGAGCGCCTCCTCCAGTCCCAGGCCGCCCACGACCAGCACCTTCGCCCCGGCCGGGACCTTCTCGGCCACCACCCGGGCGGCCGCCTGGGCCGAATTGATCACGTCCGCGGGCTCGGCCGGCACCCCCAGCTCGGTCAGGTGCTCCGCCACCACCCGCGGCGGACGCGACGCGTTGTTGGTCACGTACGCGAGCCGCATCCCGGCCCGCCGGGCGGCCGCCAGCGAGTCCACCGCGTGCTCGATCGCGTGCGGACCGGCGTAGACCACGCCGTCCAGGTCCAGCAGCGCGGTGTCGTACGCCTCGGTCAGCGGGACGTCGCTGGCGCCGGGGGCGGTGCGCCCCGCCGTGGTGTCGGTCTCGGTCATGCCTGCACTACCTCGTTCACTGCGGGCTTCCCCATCACTGCGGACCCCGCGCTCTCGCCGCGGATCACCGCGTTCGTCAACTGCCCTGCTCGTAACCGGCCCGCTCAGGCGTCGCCATCGACGCCCCCGCGCTGCTCCCCGGCCTCCCGGTAGCCCGGGGCACCCGGCAGCAGCGGGCCGAACGCCCCGGCGCGAGCCGCCAGGGTGGCCCGGGTCTGCCGCAAGGCCTCCCGGTAGTGGTCGGCCTCCGGCCGCATCGCCACGGCCAGCGCCAGGTGCTCGGCGGACGTCTCGAAGTCGCCCAACCGGGCCGCCGCGACGCCCCACCCGAACTGAGCGTAGTCGTCCGCCGGATCGGCCAGCGCCACGGCCCGGAAGTTCTCCAGCGCCTCCGCGTACGACCCGGCGTCGAACTGCGCCCGGGCCAGCGCCTCCCGGATGCTGCGCGAGTGCGGCTCGGCCTCCGCCGCCCGGGCGAGCAGCTGCCCGGCGGCCGCCGGATGCCCCTGGGCCAGCAGCTTCGCGCCCCGGCGGAACCAGTCGTAGACGTCGCCCGCGGGCTCCCCGGGCCGGCCCTGGGCCGGAACGCTCCCCGCGGGGACGTGCTCCCCCGACCCTCCGTCGTCCGTCCGCTCCCGCCCGTCGTCCATGCCGTACCTCGCCCTCGATCGCTCGCCCGCCCCACGAGCCGGCACCGGTAATCAGATCTTTCAACAACGCGTACCCGGTTACCATGCCCAGAATGAGCGCACCCAGTGCAGAAGACGGAGTCGAGACTCCCGAGGGCGGCCCCGGCGATCCCGGGCACGTCGCCACCGCAGGCCTGTCCCTGTCCCCCTTCCGGGGCCTGCGCTACGTCCCCGGCAGGGTCGGCGCGCTGTCCGCGGTGATGTCCCCGCCGTACGACGTCGTCGACCCGGGGCGCCGACTCGACCTGGAGACCGCCGACCCGCACAACGTGGTCCGGCTGATCCTGCCCCGGCCCGAGCCCGAGGACGCCGGTGACCGCCCCGACCGCGACACCCGGTACCGGCACGCCGCCCGGCTGCTCGCCGCCTGGCAGCGCGAGGGCGTGCTCGCCGCCGATCCGGACCCGGCGATCTACGTCTACGAGCAGCGGGTGCCCGCCGGCGGCGACTCCCCCGAGCTGCTCCAGCGCGGCCTGATCGGCGCCCTCGCCGTCAGCGGACCCGAGGCCGGCGTGGTCCTCCCGCACGAGGACGTCATGCCCCGCCCGGTCGCTGACCGGGTGGGCCTGATGCGCACCACCCGGGCCAACCTCGAACCCCTGCTGCTCACCTACCGCGGCAACGGCGGCGCCTCCGGCGTCATCGAGCGGACGGTCGAGGGCGAGCCGCTGCTCTCCACCGCCACCAGCGACGGCACCCACCACCGCCTGTGGGCCGTCACCGACCCCGCCGAGATCGCCGAGATCAGCCGCGACCTGGCCACCTGCCGGGCGCTGATCGCCGACGGCCACCACCGCTGGGAGATGTACCTGCGGCTCCAGCGCGAGCACCGGCACCTGCCGCGCAGCCCCTGGGACCGCGGCATGGTGCTCCTGGTGGACACCGCCCGCTACCCGCTGCGGGTCCGGGCCATCCACCGGGTGCTGTACCGGCTGCCGGTGGCCGAGGCACTCGAGAAGCTCGGCGACCACTGGACGGTCAAGGAGGTCCCCGGCCCGCTGCCCACAGCGCTCCAGGCACTCGCCGAGCAGAAGCGGCACGGCGGCAACGGCTTCGTCCTCACCGGGGGCGACGGCGTCTACTGGCTGCTCGGCGAACCCGAGGAGTCCCTGCTCGACGCGACCGTGCCGCACGACCGGCCCGAGGAGTGGCGCCACCTGGACGCCACCGTCCTGCACGCCACGCTGCTCGACCACACCTGGCACGTCCCCGACGGCCCCGACCACATCGGCTACCTCCACACCGCGGCGGCAGCCGAGCGCGAGGCGGCCCGCACCGGCGGCACCGCCGTCCTACTGCACCCGGTCCGGGAGAGCGTGGTCCGCCGGCTGG
This sequence comes from Kitasatospora sp. NPDC001539, assembly GCF_040298565.1. NCBI lineage: Bacteria > Bacillati > Actinomycetota > Actinomycetes > Kitasatosporales > Streptomycetaceae > Kitasatospora > Kitasatospora sp. NPDC001539. The sequence goes on from NZ_JBEPAK010000259.1 coordinate 6,832, forward strand.
CCGAGCAGGGCGTCACCATGCCGCGCAAGTCCACGTCCTTCGGGCCGAAGCCGGCCACCGGGCTGGTGCTGCGCAACCTGGCCCTGGGGTAGCCGCCCTGAAACGCCGTGAGGCCCTGCCGATCCCTCAGGGGGACCGGCAGGGCCTCAATCTCACGGCGCTTCAGGCGCTTCACGCACTTCAGGCGCCTCAGGGCACCTCAGGCGCTTCGGGCCGTCCACGGCTACCGCGCCGGGGCCGTCAGCCCTGCGCGCCGTCCTTGTCCTCGGCCTTCGCGGCCGGCTCGGACCGCTTCGCCTCGTCCTCGGCGTCCTGCGAACGCTCGGGCACCACGCCGTCGAAGTCCTCGTCGATCTCGAGGTCGTCCTCGTCGTAGTACTCCTCGACGTCCTCCTCGTCCTCGAAGATCACGCGGTCGTCGGAGACGTCGGCGCCACGCTTCTTCGCCGGGGCCTCGTCCTGCAGCGGCTCCTCGGCCAGCTCCGGGTCGAGCGCGTCCGTGAACTCCACACCGTCGATCTCGGCCAGACGCTCGGAGGCGTTGGTCGACCCGTCGGTGTCGGCCTCGGCGGCCTTGGCGAACCAGTCACGGGCCTCCTCCCCGCGGCCGGCCGCGATCAGCGCCTCGGCGTACGCGTACCGCAGCCGCGCGGTCCACGGGTGCACGGCGCTGGAGGCCAGCTCCGGGCTCTGCAGGGTGACGACGGCGGCGTCGAACTGCTCCATGTCGCTGCGGGCACCGGCCGCGACCAGGCGCATCTCGACCTGACCGGCCTTGTCCAGCTGCTTCACCTCGGGCTCGCCGGCCATCGCCAGCGCCCGCTCCGGGCGGCCCAGGCCGCGCTCGCAGTCCGCCATGACCGGCCACAGGTCGGCCCGGCCGGTCATCCGACGGGCGGCCCGGAACTCGGTCAGCGCCTCGGAGTAGCGCTGGGTCATGTACGAGGCGAAGCCGGCCGCCTCGCGGACGGCCGCGACGCGGGACGCCAGCCGCAGCGCGACGCGCGAGTACTGGTAGGCCTCCTCCGGCTCGCTGTCGAGCAGGCGGGCCACCATCACCAGGTTGCGCGCGACGTCGTCCGCGAGGGTCTTGGGCAGGCTCTTGAGCTCCTGGCGCACGTCCGCGTCCAGCTCGAAGCCGGTGACGTCCTCCGGGATCGGCAGGCGCTTGACCGGCTCGTAGTTGCCACGGCGGTCGTCGTAGTCCCGGCGGCCGCGGTCGTCGCGACGGTCGTCACGGCGGTCGTCGCGGCGGAAACCGCCACGGTCGCCACCGCGGTCGTCACGACGGAAGCCGCCGCGGTCACCACCGCGGTCACCGCGGTCGCGGTTGAAGCCACCGGACGGACGGTCGTCACGACGGAAACCACCGCCGGAGGGGCGGTCGTCACGACGGAAGCCACCACCGGAGGGACGGTCGCCGCCGCGGTCGTCGCGGTCGCGGAACGGCCGGTCGTCACGACGCGGACGCTCGTCACGGTCATCCCGACGGAAACCGCTCGGGCGGTCGTCGCGGCGGAAGCCGCCACCGGAGGGGCGGTCGTCACGGCGGAAGCCGCCGCGGTCGTCGCCACGGTCACGGTTGAAGCCACCCGACGGGCGGTCGTCGCGGCGGAAGCCACCGCGGTCGTCGCCACGGTCACCGCGGTCGCGGTTGAAGCCACCGGAGGGGCGGTCGTCACGGCGGAAACCGCCACGGTCGCCGCCGCGGTCATCGCGGTCGCGGAACGGCCGGTCGTCACGACGCGGACGCTCGTCACGGTCATCCCGACGGAAACCACCCGAGGGGCGGTCGTCACGGCGGAAACCACCGCCGGCCGGGCGGTCGTCACGACGGAAGCCGCCACCCGACGGGCGGTCATCCCGGCGGTAGCTGCCACCGGCGGCCGGGCGGTCGTCACGGCGGAAGCCACCGCGGTCGTCGCCGCGGTCACCGCGGTCGCGGTTGAAGCCACCGGAGGGGCGGTCGTCACGGCGGAAACCGCCACGGTCGCCGCCACGGTCGTCGCGGTCGCGGAACGGCCGGTCGTCACGACGCGGACGCTCGTCACGGTCATCCCGACGGAAACCACCCGAGGGACGGTCGTCACGGCGGAAACCACCGCCGGCCGGGCGGTCGTCACGGCGGAAGCCGCCACCGGCCGGGCGGTCATCCCGGCGGTAGCTGCCACCGGAGGGGCGGTCGTCACGGCGGAAGCCACCGCGGTCATCGCCACGGTCACGGTTGAAGCCGCCGGACGGACGGTCATCGCGACGGTAGCCGCCACCGGACGGACGGTCGTCACGACGGAAACCACCGCGGTCGCCGCCACGGTCGTCGCGGTCGCGGAACGGCCGGTCGTCACGACGCGGACGCTCGTCACGATCGTCCCGGCGGTAGCCGCCGCCGGAGGGGCGGTCGTCGCGACGGAAACCGCCGCGATCGTTGGACCAGCCCCCACGGGACCGGGGCTCGTGGCCTCGGCCATCGTCCGATCGGCGCTCGGGACGGCCCTCGGGCTGGTTCGACATCCTGGTGACTCCTTCTGCTGCTTCAGCTCCACCGCGGATCGACCAAAATCGAGTGCCGTCACGCGGTATCGGCGGCGACCTCCTGGCCGCGCACCATCTCCATTGTCCGACATGCCGGAAGCGTCCGCGCCTGGGCGGAAGTCCGGCCTGCCGGCCTCGTTCACGTTCGCGAAAAACAAAAAGGCCGCGGCCCCAGCCGGTGGCGGGGGGCGCGGCCATTAATAAATGTTGAGGGGCGGGCAAAACAACCACAGGGTGCCCCCGGGAGGT
>NZ_JBEPAK010000260.1:0-9600 GCF_040298565.1 Kitasatospora sp. NPDC001539
TGGAGGCCATGCCGCCGTGTCCGGCGATGGCGAGGATGGCTTGGCTGCGGAGGGCTGCGATGCGGGCGCCGTCGTGGAGGGTGAGGGCTCCGCCGCCCGCCATGCTTCCGTACGGCTACCGCAGCCCGGTCGGGCGGCGCAGCGCCGACTCCAGCAGCCGGTCGATCAGTTCCGCGTACGCGACCCCGCTGGCCTTCCACATCTTCGGGTAGGCGGAGATCGGGGTGAAGCCCGGCATGGTGTTGATCTCGTTGATCATCCAGGTGCCGTCCTCCAGCAGGAAGAAGTCCACCCGGGCCAGGCCCTCGCAGCCGAAGGCCTCGAACGCGGCCACGGCCTGGCGCTGGATCTCCGCGGTCTCCTCGGCGGTCAGCCGCGCGGGGATCTGCACCTCGGAGGAGTCGATGTACTTGGCCTCGAAGTCGTAGAAGTCGAAGCCCTCGCCGACCAGCACCTCGGCCGGCACGCTGGCCCGCGGGCCGTCCTCGAACTCCAGCACGCCGCATTCGATCTCGCGGCCGGTGACCCCGGCCTCGATGATCAGCTTGGGGTCGTGCCGGCGGGCCTCCTCGATCGCGGCGTCCAGGTCCGCGAGGTCGCGGACCTTGGTGATGCCGATGCTGGAGCCGGCCCGGCAGGGCTTGACGAACAGCGGCAGGCCGAGCCCGGCGGCGCGCTCGCGCACGGCCGCGCGGCCCTCCTCGGTCTCCCAGTCGCGCGGCCGCACGATGGTGTAGGTGCCGACGTTCAGGCCGTGCGAGGCCAGGATCCGCTTGGCGAACTCCTTGTCCATGCCGGCCGCGCTGGCCAGTACGCCGTTGCCGACGTACGGGACGCCGGAGAGCTCCAGCAGGCCCTGGAGCGTGCCGTCCTCGCCCCACGGGCCGTGCAGCAGCGGGAACACCACGTCGACCTCGCCGAGCACCTTGGGGGCGCTCCCCGGCTGGCTGAGGACCACTTCGCGGTCACCCGGGGCGGCGGGCAGCACGACCTGACCGTCGACGGACTCGGCGATCTGCGCCACGTCCGGCAGCTTGCCGTCGGTGATGGCCATCCGGGCCGGCTCGTCGCTGGTCAGCGCCCAGCGGCCCTCGTGGGTGATGCCGATCGGCAGCACGTCGTACTTGGCGCGGTCGATCGCCCTGAGCACACTGCCCGCGGTGGAGACCGAGATCGCGTGCTCGGAGCTGCGGCCGCCGAAGACCAGCGCGACGCGCGGCTTGCGGGCGGACGGGTTCGGGGAGGACTGTTCGATGCTCATATCGGGCTTGAGACTACCGTGCGACGTGTTTCCGGACGGTCAACGCCCGCCCGGCGGGCCCCGGAATTGTCAGCCCGGCGCCCCGGCACGGAGCCGGCACCGCTCGGCCTCAGCCCGCCCGGCCTCAGCGCCGCCCGGCCTCAGCCCCGCTCCGCCTCAGCGCCGCTCGGGCTTGGCGGCGCGTGACATCAGCGCCTGCAGCGCCTCCTGGGTCGGCCGCCCGTTGTGCACGACGTCCACCACGGCCTCGACGATCGGCATGTCGACCCCGTTGCGCCGGGCCAGGTCCAGCACCGACTCGCAGGATTTGACGCCCTCGGCGGTCTGCCGGGTGGCCGCGATGGTCTCGGCCAGCGACATGCCCCGGCCCAGGTTCATGCCGAAGGTGTTGTTGCGCGACAGCGGCGAGGAGCAGGTCGCGACCAGGTCGCCCATCCCGGCGAGCCCCGCGAAGGTGTGCGGGTCGGCGCCCAGCACCTCGCCGAGCCGGGTGGTCTCGGCCAGCCCGCGGGTGATCAGCGTCGCCTTGGTGTTGTCGCCGAGCCCCATGCCGGCCGCCATGCCGACCGCCAGGCCGATCACGTTCTTGACCGCGCCGCCGAGTTCGCAGCCGACCACGTCGGTGTTGGTGTACGGCCGGAAGTACGGCGTGTGGCAGGCGGCCTGGAGCCGCTTGGCGACGGCCTCGTCGGTGCAGGCGACCACGCTGGCGGCGGGCTGGCGGTTGGCGATCTCCTTGGCCAGGTTGGGCCCGCTGACCACCGCGACCCGCTCCGGGCCGACCTTGGTGACCTCGTCGATCACTTCGCTCATCCGCTTGGCGGTGCCGAGCTCGATGCCCTTCATCAGGCTCACCAGCACCGTCTGCGGCTCGATCAGCGGCGCCCAGGCGGCGAGGTTGTCGCGCAGCGTCTGCGAGGGCACGACCAGGACCGCGAAGTCGGCGCCGGCCAGCGCCTCGGCCGCGTCGGTGGTGGCCCGGACGGTGGCGGGCAGCCGGACGCCCGGCAGGTAGTCCGGGTTCTCGTGGGTGGTGTTGACGGCGTCCGCCAGCTCCTGGCGGCGGGCCCACAGCACCACCTCGCAGCCCGCGTCGGCGAGCACCATCGCGAAGGCGGTGCCCCACGAGCCGGTCCCCATCACTGCGCAACGGGTCACCGGCCCGCCCCCTCACCGTCGTTGTCGTTCGGAGCGCCCTTGGCCCGGCGGCGCTCGGCGAGTGCCGCGGCGGCCCGCTGGCGGGCGGCCTTGCGCATGTCGTACCGCTCGGCGGGCGGCTGCTCGCCGCGGATGTCGGCCAGCACGGCGGTGATCGCCGCCATGATGTCCTCGGTCGCGTCGGCGAGCACCTGGGCGGTCAGCTCCTGGCCCTGGTACTTGGTGAGGTCCACCGCGGGCCCGGCCGCGACGGTGACCTTGTGGCGCGGGAACAGGTTGAACTTGCCCTTGCCGTATCCGGGCCGGCCGTACGGCGGGATGATCTCGTGCGCGCCCCAGTGCGCGACCGGGATGACCGGCGCACCCGTCATCAGCGCGACCCGGGCGACACCGCTCTTCCCGGTCATCGGCCACAGGTCCGGATCCCGGGTGAGCGTGCCCTCCGGGTAGAACTGCACGCACTGGCCGCTGTTCACGGCGTCGATCGCGGCCCGGAAGGCCTGCGCCGCGTCGGTGGACTCGCGGAATACCGGAATCTGGCCGGTCTTGCGCAGCATGAATCCGATGAAGGGGATCGAGAACAGCGAGGACTTGCCGAGAATCCGCGGCGGGCGGCCGCTGTTGTACTGCCAGTGCGCGTAGACCACCGGATCGATGATCGAATTGTGGTTCACCGCGGCGATGAAGCCGCCTTCCTTCGGAATGTGCTCCCAGCCGCGCCAGTCGGGCTTCACCAGGGCGGTCGTCACCGGTTTCACCAGCACGGCCGCGAAGCGGTACCAGATGCCGTAGTCGGCGTTGCCGAACTTGGCGTACGAGCGGCGGGCCACCCCAGCTCCTTCTCATCACATGCGGCACACGGGGTGCCGCGATCAGTGCCTCCCGGTGCCGCGCACCGGTCTGCCCGGTGCCCGGTTCGCGGGCGCGGAACAGTGTCGCCCGCTCGCTCACCGGCTGTCGAGCGACCGCGCCAACCCGCCGGACGGTCGTGATCAAACGCACGTCCGCACAGCTCGGACGGCCTGGCGAGGGCTCCGGGCCCGGCGTCACAATGACGCCGATGACCCAGGACACCGTACGCCCCAGCGAGCCCGTCGCGCCCGCCGCACCCACCGCCGACTGGTCGCTGGTGCTGCCGCTCAAGCCGCTCGCCCTGGCCAAGAGCAGGCTCGCCCCCTACGCCGGGCCGCACCGGCCGGACCTGGCCCTGTCCTTCGCGCTCGACACCGTCACCGCCGCCCTCGCCACTCCGGGCGTGGCCCGGGTCCTGGTGGTCACCAGGGACCCGGGCGCCGGCGCCCGGTTGGCGGAGCTGGGCGCCCTGGTCGTCGCCGACGAGCCGGGCGGTGGCCTCAACCGGGCGCTGTCGCACGGCGCCTCGGTCGCCCGGGCACTCGCCCCGCGGGCCCCGCTGGCCGCCCTCTCCGCCGACCTGCCGGCCCTGCGGCCGGCCGAACTCGCCCGGGTGCTGGGCGCGGTGCCGCCGGACGGCCGGGCCTTCCTGCCCGACTCCCCCGGCCTCGGCACCACCCTGCTCGCCACCGCTCCCGGCCGCCCGCTCGCCCCCGCCTTCGGGGACGGCTCGCGGGCCCGGCACGCGGCCGGCGGCGCGCTCGAACTACGGCTGGCGGACGTCGAGTCGGTGCGCCGGGACGTCGACACCGGCAGCGACCTCGGCGAGGCGGCGGACCTCGGCCTCGGCCCGCACACCAGTGCGCTGTTCGCCCGTCTGGGCCGGTCCTGACGGACGGGCCGGACCTGGGCCGCGCCCGGCCCCGGCCGCGACGGGGCGGTCTGTCCGACCCCCTCGCTATGCTGCTGGCATGCAGGCCACCGCGTTCACCTTCGACCCCGCCACCCGGGCCGGCTCCGTGCTGCTCGACGACGGGACCCCGGTGCCGTTCGACGCGGCCGCCTTCGACGCCGGCGGCCTGCGGCTGCTGCGCCCCGGCCAGCGGGTGCGGATCCGCACCGAGGGTTCCGGGGAGGCGCGCCGGGTGGTCTTCGTGACCCTGCAGACCTTCCCCGACCCGGCCGACGAGCACTGACCGGCCGACGGACACTGACTCCGCGGACGGGCACTGGTTCCGCGGACGGACACCGACCGGCCGACGGGCACCGACTCTGCGGACGGCCACTGGTTCCGCCTACGAGCACCGACCCGCCGGCGGCCTCCGACCGGCGACGGGCACCGCCCCGGCCGCTCCGCGCCGTCCCGGCGGTTCCCGGGCCCGCCCGGACCGGCCGCCGCCGGGTCCTGACCGAGCGCCCGGAAAGCGAAGAGCCGCGGCCACCCGGCCCCGCAGTTCGCGGAAGGGGTGCCGCGGCTCTGAGCCGAAGGCCGTCCGAGACGGTCGCGCGGGACTTACTTGGCGGTGGTCTTGCGCGCGGTGGTCTTGCGGGTGGCGGTCTTCTTCGCGGGAGCCGTCTTCTTGGCCGTGGCGGTCGCCTTCTTGGCGGTGGCCGTGGTCTTCTTGGCGGCAGCCGTCGGGGTCGCCTTCTTGGCGGTGGCCGTCTTCTTCGTCGCGGTCGCCGTGGTCTTCTTGGCGGCGGCGGTGGTCTTCTTGGTGGCGGTCGCCTTCTTCGCGGCGGTGGCCGTGGTCTTCTTGGCGGCAGCCGTGGTGGCCGTCTTCTTGGCGGCGGCCTTCTTGGTCGCGGCCGGAGCGGCGGCGGCGGCGGAGCGCTTGGTGGCGGCCCGCTTGGCGGCCGGGGTCGCGGCGACGCCCGCCTTGCCCGGGGTGAGGGAGCCCTTGGGGGCCTTCTTCACCGAGGGGCCTTCCTTCGGCAGCTTCTTGCTGCCGCTGACCAGGTCCTTGAAGCCCTGGCCCGGACGGAAGCGGGGGACCGAGGTCTTCTTGACCTTGACCCGCTCGCCGGTCTGCGGGTTGCGGGCGAAGCGCGCGGAGCGCTCCACCTTCTCGAAGGTGCCGAAACCGGTGACCGAGACCCGGTCACCGGCCACAACGGCACGGACCATGGTGTCGAGCACTGCGTCGACGGCCTCTGCGGCAGCCTTGCGACCGCCCAGCTGCTCGGCCACCGCTTCGACAAGCTGAGCCTTGTTCACGTCTTCCCCTTCGGAAACGGGCGCCGGATGATTCCATCCGTTCTTTTCGCACGTTAGGTATGTATCTGCGGACTTTCAATTACCAAACGCGCGAATCACCCTAGTGTCGCAATGGATTTGCGCGTCCGCGACCTCAGTCGAGGGGCGGGCGCCCCTCGTCGAGGTCATGTACAAAGCGACTCAACCGCCGTGCCGCCTCGGGAAGATCGCGCTTGGCGGTCTCCGTGACGATGAGCAGTTGACGGGTGAGAGCGGTCTTTGCATCTGCAGACACGTTCAGCGCATGCACGCGGGCGTGAGCTTGCTTCAACCGCTCGGCCACAAGCGCGTAGAGCGCTGCGACTTCCCGGTCGTCCGGCCCCTCAGCTGGTGCGGAGGTGACGTCCGGCCGATCGTCAATTCGGCGTTCGGATCCCCGGCCCATGGGCTCCTCGGACGCGGGTTCGCCGCCCGCGTACGGAGGTTCATGGTGCCGGTGCATGTACTGATTGTGCCATCTACCCGCAGTTGTACTTGCGCGGGGCCCTCTTCCGCAAAGCCAAATGGGCAATCCGGGGCGGGCCTCGGCGCTAACTCGTGCTCCGGAACGCCGGATGGCCCGGCCCCCCCGAGGGGGGCGCGGGCCATCCGGTGGATCGTCAGAATGCTTGTTCTGAAGGGAACTCAGGAGACCGGCAGAGTGCGCGGCTTGAACGCCGGGCGGGTCGCCTCGTAGGCCGCGATGTCGGCCTCGTTCCGCAGCGTGATGCTGATGTCGTCCAGCCCGTTGAGCAGCCTCCACCGCGCGTTGTCGTCCAGCTCGAAGCCCGCGACGACGCCCTCGGCGCGCACTTCGCGGTTCTCCAGGTCAACGGTGATCTCGGCCGAAGGGTCACTCTCGGTGAGCGCCCAGAGCCGTTCCACGGTCTCCTGCGGCAGCACGACGGTCAGCAGACCGTTCTTCAGGGAGTTGCCGCGGAAGATGTCGGCGAAGCGCGAGGAGATGACCGCGTGGAAGCCGTAGTTCTGCAGCGCCCAGACGGCGTGTTCCCGGGAGGAACCGGTGCCGAACTCGGGGCCGGCCACCAGGACGGTGGCGCCCTGGCGCTCGGGCCGGTTGAGGATGAACGACTCGTCCTTGCGCCAGGCCTCGAAGAGACCGTCCTCGAAACCGGATCGGGTGACCTTCTTGAGCCAATGGGCGGGGATGATCTGGTCGGTGTCCACGTTGCTGCGGCGCAGCGGGACGGCCCGGCCGGTGTGGGTGGTGAACTTCTCCATGGCTCAGGCCTCCACGGCGACGTCGGCGGTCAGGGCGGACGGGTTCAGGTCGGCGGGGGCCGCGAGCCGGCCCAGGACGGCGGTCGCGGCGGCGACCTGCGGGGAGACCAGGTGGGTGCGGCCGCCCTTGCCCTGGCGGCCCTCGAAGTTGCGGTTCGAGGTGGAGGCGCAGCGCTCCCCGGGGGCGAGCTGGTCGGGGTTCATGCCCAGGCACATCGAGCAGCCGGCGTGCCGCCATTCGGCCCCGGCGGCGGTGAACACCTTGTCCAGGTCCTCCTCGACGGCCTGCAGGGCGACCCGCACCGAGCCGGGGACGACCAGCATCCGTACGCCGTCGGCGACCTTGCGGCCCTCCAGCACGGCGGCGGCCGCGCGCAGGTCCTCGATCCGGCCGTTGGTGCAGGAGCCGACGAAGACGGCGTCGACGGAGACCTCGCGCAGCGGGGTGCCGGGCTCAAGGCCCATGTACCTCAGGGCGTTCTCCGCCGCCAGGCGCTCCTGCGGGTCGGCGAAGTCCGCGGGGTCGGGGACCGCGGAGCCCAGCGGGGCGCCCTGGCCGGGGTTGGTGCCCCAGGTGACGAACGGGGTCAGCTCGCTCGCGTCGATGAAGACCTCGTGGTCGAAGACCGCGTCCTCGTCGGTGACCAGGGTCTTCCAGTAGGCGACGGCGGCGTCCCAGTCCTCGCCCTTCGGGGCGTGCGGGCGCCCCTCCAGATAGGCGAAGGTGGTCTCGTCCGGAGCGATCATGCCGGCCCGGGCGCCGGCCTCGATGGACATGTTGCAGACGGTCATCCGGGCCTCCATGGACAGGCTCCGGATCGCCGAGCCGCGGTACTCCAGGACGTAGCCCTGGCCGCCGCCGGTGCCGATCTTCGCGATGACGGCCAGGATCAGGTCCTTGGCCGTGACGCCCTCGGGCAGTTCGCCCTCGACGGTGACCGCCATGGTCCTGAACGGCGCCAGCGGCAGGGTCTGGGTGGCCAGCACGTGCTCGACCTGGCTGGTGCCGATGCCGAACGCCAGCGCGCCGAAGGCGCCGTGGGTGGAGGTGTGGGAGTCCCCGCAGACCACCGTCGTGCCGGGCTGGGTCAGGCCGAGCTGGGGGCCGACCACGTGCACCACGCCCTGCTCGACGTCGCCGAGCGAGTGGATCCGGACGCCGAACTCGGCCGCGTTCCGCCGCAGGGTCTCCAGCTGCACGCGGGAGACCGGGTCGGCGATCGGCTTGTCGATGTCCAGGGTGGGGGTGTTGTGGTCCTCGGTGGCGATCGTCAGATCGGTGCGGCGGACCTTGCGGCCGGCCAGCCGCAGCCCGTCGAAGGCCTGCGGGCTGGTCACCTCGTGGAGCAGGTGCAGGTCGATGTACAGGAGGTCGGGCTCGCCCTCCGCGCGCCGCACGACGTGGTCGTCCCAGACCTTCTCTGCGAGTGTCCGTCCCATCGGATTCCCTCCAGCCGGCCGCGTTGCCGGCCTTCTCGTGTCGTCGGGTAAACGCTTGCGCCGCCCAGTGCGGGGCGCTTCCGCGCGACCTGCACGCCGGATCGCTGTCCACGATGCGGACACTCTCGCGAGGACCCATCCTGGATGTCTCCCGGGCTGCTGCATCCAGAGTGGCGCTTTTCCCGGAAGATTGAACTTGCGTCTCGCGGACTGAGACTGCAGTCTTAGGGCATGGACAACACTAGCGGCGTCGGCGTTCTCGACAAGGCCGCTCTGGTGCTCAGCGCACTGGAGTCGGGCCCCGCCACGTTGGCGGGGCTGGTCGCCGCCACCGGTCTGGCGCGGCCCACGGCCCACCGACTCGCCGTCGCACTCGAACACCACCGTCTGGTCACCAGGGACATGCAGGGGCGCTTCATCCTCGGCCCCCGCCTGTCCGAACTCTCCGCCGCGGCGGGCGAGGACCGGCTGCTCGCCACCGCGGGCCCGGTCCTGACCCACCTGCGCGACGTCACCGGCGAGAGCGCACAGCTCTACCGCCGCCAGGGCGAGATGCGGATCTGCGTAGCCGCCGCCGAGCGGCTCTCCGGCCTGCGGGACACCGTCCCGGTCGGCAGCACCCTGCCGATGAAGGCCGGCTCGGCCGCCCAGGTCCTGCTGGCCTGGGAGGAGCCCGAGCGGCTCCACCGCGGCCTCCAGGGCGCCCGCTTCACCGCCACCGCGCTGAGCGGCGTCCGGCGGCGCGGCTGGGCCCAGTCGATCGGCGAGCGGGAGCCGGGCGTCGCGTCCGTCTCCGCGCCCGTCCGCGGCCCCTCCAACCGGGTGGTGGCCGCCGTCTCCGTCTCCGGCCCGATCGAGCGGCTGACCCGCCACCCGGGCCGCCTGCACGCCCAGGCCATCATCGAGGCCGCGAACCGGCTCACCGAGGCGCTGCGCCGGAGCTGACCGGCCGACTCCCCCACCCCTTCCCCCACTCCCCCACTCCCCCACCTCCCCCACCGGAAAGCGAAAGGGCCCCGCTCGACGACGAGCGGGGCCCTTCGGGCATTACTCCGGAAAACGAAAAAGACCCCGGTGACCGGGGCCTTTCCAATTTCTGGCTGGGGTACCAGGACTCGAACCTAGACTAAATGAACCAGAATCACTCGTGCTGCCAATTACACCATACCCCAACACAAAGCAAGGGCCGATGGGCGAGCCCATCGGCTTCCTGCTCTGAAGTACCCCCGACCGGATTCGAACCGGCGCTACTGCCGTGAGAGGGCAGCGTGCTAGGCCGCTACACAACGGGGGCTTTCCAAGTGATCCCTTGCGAGATCAGTACCCCCGACCGGATTCGAACCGGCGCTACTGCCGTGAGAGGGCAGCGTGCTAGGCCGCTACACAACGGGGGCTTTCCAAGTGATCCCTTGCG
>NZ_JBEPAK010000261.1:0-9594 GCF_040298565.1 Kitasatospora sp. NPDC001539
GCTCCCCCGAACGGGGGAGCCGGGCCGTCGGCGTTCACGCGGGTGCGGTCAGCCGCCGAGCTGGATGCCGGCCATCCGCTTCCACTCGTACTGGCCGGTCTTGACCTTGAGGCCCAGCTCGCCCTCGAAGTCGTCGTGCAGGGTCAGCCCGGCCAGCTCCGCGGCCCGGCGGCCGACGGCGTAGCTGGGGGCCACCTGGTCGCCCCAGGCGCCGTCCGCGCCGACCACGACGATGCGCGTGGCCACGGCGCCGACGTACTCGACGACCGCGTCGGCGCTGCCGCCGTGCTGCTGGGCGAAGCTGGTCAGGTGCTTGGCGATGCGCTTGGCGCGGCGCTCGGTACGGGCGTCCGGCGCGGCGGCGGTGGCGGTCTCTGCGCTCATGCCCGCATGCTACCCACCGGTAGACGCCCTGGCGACGGGAGCACCCTGTGCACCGGGACACATACTCGGAACATGACGTTCAAAGGCTGGCCGGCCGAGGCCCTCGACTTCTACGAGCACCTGGAGGCCGACAACTCGAAGTCCTTCTGGCAGGCCCACAAGGACCAGTACGAGCAGGCCGTCCGCGCGCCCATGGAGCTGCTGCTGGCCGAGCTGGAGCCGGAGTTCGGGCCGGGGAAGATCTTCCGCCCGAACCGCGACATCCGGTTCAGCGCCGACAAGTCCCCGTACAAGACCCACATCGGCGCGCACCTGGAGAGCGGCGGCTACATCCAGCTCTCCGCCGACGGGCTGGCCTGCGGGAACGGCATGTACCAGCTCGCCCCGGACCAGCTGGAGCGCTACCGCGCCGCCGTCGCCGAGGACGTCACCGGTGCCGAGCTGGAGCGGGTGATCGCGCGGGTCGAGCAGGCCGGGCCGCGGGTGCACGGCCGGGACTCGCTCAAGTCGACCCCGCGCGGCTTCCCCAAGGACCATCCGAGGATCGGGCTGCTCCGCCACAAGGGCCTGGTGGCCTGGCAGGAGTGGGCGCCCGCGAAGTGGCTCGGCACCCGGGCGGCCCGCACCCGGATCACCGGCTTCCTGCGCGCCTCCCAGCCGCTGCGGGACTGGCTGGACGATCACGTCGGTCCGTCGGAGCTGCCCGCCCGCTGAGACGGTTCGAGAACTCGAAACCGGCCCCCGGACGCCAAGGAGCTCCGGTCCACCGGACGCCAAGAAGCCCCGGCCCCCGGACGCGAAGGAGCCCCGGTCCACCGGACCGGGGCTCCCTGCGTCAGCCGTTGCGTCAACCGCTACTTGACGAACGGGTCGATCGCGCACACCACGAACAGCAGCGACAGGTAGGTGATCGACCAGTGGAACAGCCGCATCTCCTTCAGCTTCGCGCCCACGACACCGGCCTTCGCCCGCCCGTACAGCGCGTGCGCCTCGCGCAGCCACGCCGCGCCCAGGACCACCGCGGCGACGGGGTACAGCCAGCTCATGTGCCCGAGCGGCCACACCGCCAGCGAGGTCGCCACCATCACCCAGGAGTAGGCGACGACCTGCTTGCCGACCGCCACGTTGCCCTTGATCACCGGCAGCATCGGCACGCCCGCGCGCAGGTAGTCGTCGCGCACCTTCATCGACAGCACCCAGGTGTGCGGCGGCGTCCAGAAGAACACCACCAGGAAGAGCGCCACCGCCGCCCAGGACACCGAGTTCGTGACCGAGGACCAGCCGACCAGCACCGGCATGCAGCCGGCGATGCCGCCCCAGACGATGTTCTGGGAGGTGCGCCGCTTGAGGCCCAGCGTGTAGACGAACACGTAGAACAGCAGGGCTCCGAGCGCCAGCCCGGCGGAGAGCCAGTTGACGCCGAAGCCCAGCAGCAGCGTCGACACGACCGCCAGCACGACGCCGAACACCAGCGCCTCGCGCGGCGACACCATCCCGGTGACGATCGGCCGCCGCTCGGTGCGGGACATCAGCGCGTCGATGTCCCGGTCGATGTACATGTTGAGGGCGTTGGCGCCGCCCGCGGACAGGAAGCCGCCGACCACGACCTTCAGCACCAGCAGCATGTCCGGAACACCCTGCTGCGCCAGGAACATCACCGGCACGGTGCTCATCAGCAGCAGCTCGATGATCCGAGGCTTGGTCAGTGCGACGAAGGCGCCGACACGGGCCCCGATGGGCCGGTGCGCAGGAGTCGCCCCGGTGACCCCGGCGGGACGGGTTTCGACGGCGGTCACTAACACCCCAACTGAAGATGAATCCTCGCAGGCGGCCACAGGAACGATGGGTCCCGAATCGTCCGCTCTGCGCGTACCACGCCACCATAGACGCTCCATATATCCCATCCGGCTCCGGGGTCCCCCGGCGAGGCGGATCGCACACCCCTGAGTGAACCGGCTGAGTGAACCGGCTGGGTGATGCCACGAACCGCTTCCGGCGTGTCCGCGCGACCCGCCCCGGCCGCCCGAGCGGCGCGGCCCGGCAAATCGGGAGAGGCTGGGACAAAATCAGTCAGAACGCCCTAGTGGGAATCACCATGCGGAAATCCCGGTTGTCTCGGCACGGAGGGTGAGCCCCGGGCCGGACGGTAGGCTCGCACGTAGAAGCGGGATCTACCCTCCGTGACCGGCACCATCCTCAGTCGGGACCACAGCGCCGTGGCCGACCCGGTCCCCATTCACGGGGTCACTCTTCACAATGGAAGGAGCCCTGAGACAGGGTGAGCACTGCGCCGACGAACGCATTCGAGTGGACCGAACTGGACGAGCGCACGGTTGACACGGCGCGCGTCCTGGCCATGGACGCTGTCCAGAAGGTCGGCAACGGACACCCGGGGACGGCCATGTCGCTGGCCCCCGCGGCGTACCTGATCTTCCAGCGCTTCCTGCGCCACGACCCGACCGACCCGGCCTGGGCCGGCCGGGACCGCTTCGTCCTCTCCCCCGGGCACACCAGCCTGACGCTCTACACCCAGCTCTACTTCTCCGGCTACGGTCTGGAACTGGACGACCTCAAGGCCTTCCGCGTGGCCGGCAGCCGCACCCCCGGCCACCCGGAGCACGGCCACACCGCCGGTGTCGAGACCACCACCGGTCCGCTCGGCCAGGGCATCGCCAACGCGGTCGGCATGGCGATGGCCGCCCGCTACGAGCGCGGCCTGTTCGACCCGGACGCCCCGGCCGGCGAGTCCCCCTTCGACCACACCATCTGGGCCATCGTCTCCGACGGCGACCTGGAGGAGGGCATCTCCGCCGAGGCCTCCTCGCTGGCCGGCCACCAGAAGCTGGGCAACCTGGTCGCCCTGTACGACGACAACCACATCTCGATCGAGGGCGACACCGACACCGCCTTCTCCGAGGACGTCCTCAAGCGCTACGAGGCCTACGGCTGGCACGTCCAGCGGGTCGCCCCGAAGGCCAACGGCGACATCGACGTCGAGGCCCTCGCCCAGGCACTGGCCGCCGCGAAGGCCGAGACCTCCCGCCCGTCGATGATCGCGATGCGCACGATCATCGCCTGGCCGGCCCCGGACGCCCAGAACACCGCCAAGGCGCACGGCTCCGCGCTCGGCGCCGCCGAGATCGCCGCCACCAAGAAGGTCCTGGGCTTCGACCCGGAGAAGACCTTCGAGGTCAGCGAGCCGGTCATCGAGCACGCCCGCAAGGTCATCAAGCGCGGCAAGGCCGCCCGCGACCAGTGGGAGAAGTCCTTCGCCGCCTGGCGCGCCGCCAACCCGCAGCGTTCCGCCGAGTTCGACCGCATCCAGGCCGGCGAGCTGCCCGAGGGCTGGAAGAAGGCCGTCCCGTCCTTCCCGGCCGGCAAGGACGTCGCCACCCGCAAGGCCTCCGGCGAGACCCTCAAGGCGCTCGGCGCGGTGATCCCGGAGCTGTGGGGCGGCTCGGCCGACCTCGCCGAGTCCAACCTCACCACCATCGACGAGGACAGCTCCTTCCTCCCCGAGGGCAACCCGCTGAAGTCCGCCAGCCCGTACGGCCGGACGATCCACTTCGGCATCCGCGAGCACGCCATGGGCTCGACCATGAACGGCATCGCGCTGCACGGGCGGACCCGCGTCTACGGCGGCACCTTCCTGGTCTTCGCCGACTACATGCGCCCGGCGGTGCGCCTGGCCGCGCTGATGAAGCTGCCGGTCACCTACGTCTGGACGCACGACTCGATCGGCCTCGGCGAGGACGGCCCGACCCACCAGCCGGTCGAGCACCTGGCCGCGCTGCGCGCCATCCCGGGTCTGGCCATGGTCCGCCCGGCGGACGCCAACGAGACCGCCGTCGCCTGGCGCACGATCATCGAGCGCCAGACCACCCACCCGGGCCCGGTCGGCCTGGCGCTCACCCGCCAGAACGTCCCGACCTTCGACCGCGAGGTCTTCGCCTCCGCCGAGGGCACCGCGAAGGGCGGCTACATCCTGGCCGAGGCCTCCAACGGCGACCCCCAGCTGATCCTGATGGGCACCGGCTCCGAGGTCCAGCTGGCCGTCCAGGCCCGCGAGGTCCTGGAGGCCGAGGGCATCGCCACCCGCGTGGTCTCCCTCCCGTCCTTCGAGTGGTTCCAGGAGCAGGACCAGGCCTACCGCGACAGCGTGCTGCCGCCGTCCGTCAAGGCCCGCGTCTCGGTCGAGGCCGGGATCGCCCAGGGCTGGCGCGAGCTGGTCGGCGACCACGGCCGGATCGTCTCGCTGGAGCACTTCGGCGCCTCCGCCGACTACAAGGTGCTCTTCGAGGAGTTCGGTCTGACCGCCGAGCGGGTGGTCGCCGAGGCGCACAACACCCTGCGCGCCCTCGAAGCCGTCAACCGCTGATTCCGCTCCGGCCGCGTACCTCGCCCGCACGCGGGTACGCGGCCCCTCTGACTACCCCACGAAGCAGAAGAAGGACTGAAGCACCATGACTGACGCACTGAAGCGCCTCAGCGACGAAGGCGTTGCGATCTGGCTGGACGACCTCAGCCGCAAGCGGCTGAACTCCGGCAACCTGGCCGAGCTGGTGCAGAACAAGCACGTGGTGGGTGTCACCACCAACCCGACCATCTTCCAGAAGGCCATCGCCGGCAGCGGCGACACCTCCTACGACGGCCAGCTGCGCGACCTCGCGGTCCGCAAGGTCACCACCGAGGAGGCGGTCCGCATGATCACCACCTCCGACGTGCGCGACGCCGCCGACGTGCTGCGCCCGGTCTACGACGCCTCCAACGGCCGCGACGGCCGGGTCTCCATCGAGGTCGACCCGCGCCTGGCGCATGCAACCGCCCCGACCGTGGCCGAGGCCAAGCAGCTGTGGTGGCTGGTCGACCGCCCGAACGTCTTCATCAAGATCCCCGCCACCGAGGCCGGCCTGCCCGCCATCAGCGAGGTCATCGGCCTGGGCATCAGCGTCAACGTCACGCTGATCTTCTCGCTGGACCGCTACAAGGCCGTCATGGACGCCTACCTGACCGGTCTGGAGACCGCCAAGGCCAAGGGCCTGGACCTCTCCCAGATCGAGTCGGTCGCCTCCTTCTTCGTGTCCCGCGTGGACACCGAGATCGACAAGCGCCTGGACAAGGTCGGCGGCGACGCCAAGAACCTGCGCTCCAAGGCCGCCCTGGCCAACGCCCGCCTCGCCTACCAGGCGTACGAGGAGGTCTTCGGCAGCGTCGACGGCAAGACCGACGGCAACGCCCGCTGGAAGGCCCTGGAGGCCGCCGGCGCCAAGCCGCAGCGCCCGCTCTGGGCGTCCACCGGCGTCAAGGACCCGGCCCTGCCGGACACCCTGTACGTCACCGAGCTGGTCGCCCCCGGCACCGTGAACACGATGCCCGAGGCCACCCTGGACGCCACCGGCGACCACGGCGTCGTCACCGGCAACACCATCGTCCCCAACTACGCCGACGCCAAGGCCGTCCTGGACGCCGTCGCGGCCGCGGGCGTGGACTACGACGACGTGGTCAAGGTCCTGGAGGACGAGGGCGTGCAGAAGTTCGAGCAGTCCTGGCAGGAGCTGCTCGACACCGTCACCGCCTCGCTGGCCTCCTTCGCCACCGAGAAGTGACCCCTGCTCACACAGCCAGCGCACGAAAGCGGAGCACACCGAAGTGAGCAACGATTTTCCTGAGTTGACGTCAGACTCGGACGCGGACGACCTCCCGGCCACCCCCGTCAACCCGCTTCGTGACCCCTCCGACCGGCGGCTCCCGCGCATCGCGGGGCCGTCCGGCCTGGTCATCTTCGGGGTCACCGGCGATCTGTCCCGCAAGAAGCTGATGCCGGCCATCTACGACCTCGCGAACCGGGGTCTGCTGCCGCCGGGCTTCTCGCTCGTCGGCTTCGCCCGCCGCGAGTGGGACGACGAGGACTTCGCCAAGGAGGTCCACGACGCCGTCCGGGACCACGCCCGCACCCCGTTCCGGGAGGAGGTCTGGCAGCAGCTCGCCAAGGGCATGCGCTTCGTCCACGGCACCTTCGACGACGACGACGCCTTCGACAAGCTCCGCCAGACCATCGAGGAACTCGACAAGGCCCAGGGCACCGGCGGCAACTTCGCCTTCTACCTGTCCGTCCCGCCGAAGTTCTTCCCGACCGTCGTCCAGCAGCTCAAGAAGCACGGCCTGGCCGACCCGCCGCAGGGCTCGTGGCGCCGCGCCGTCATCGAGAAGCCCTTCGGCCACGACCTGGAGAGCGCCCAGGAGCTCAACAAGGTCGTCCACGAGGTCTTCCCCCGTGACGAGGTCTTCCGGATCGACCACTACCTGGGCAAGGAGACGGTCCAGAACATCCTGGCGCTGCGCTTCGCCAACCAGATGTTCGAGCCGATCTGGAACCGCTCGTACGTCGACCACGTGCAGATCACCATGGCCGAGGACATCGGCATCGGCGGCCGGGCCGGCTACTACGACGGCATCGGTTCCGCCCGGGACGTCATCCAGAACCACCTGCTCCAGCTGATGGCGCTCACCGCCATCGAGGAGCCGGCGTCCTTCCACCCCAAGGCGCTGGTCGCCGAGAAGCTCAAGGTGCTCAGCGCCGTCAAGCTCCCGGCCGACCTGGGCCGGCACACCGTGCGCGGCCAGTACGCGGCGGGCTGGCAGGGCGGCGAGGAGGTCGTCGGCTACCTGGACGAGGACGGCATCGACCCCGAATCCAAGACCGACACCTACGCGGCCATCAAGCTGGAGATCAACAACCGCCGCTGGGCGGGCGTCCCGTTCTACCTGCGCACCGGCAAGCGGCTGGGCCGCCGGGTCACCGAGATCGCGGTGGTCTTCCAGCGCGCCCCGTACCTGCCGTTCGACTCCTACGCGACCGAGGAGCTGGGGCAGAACGCCCTGGTCATCCGGGTCCAGCCGGACGAGGGCGTGACGGTGCGGTTCGGTTCCAAGGTGCCGGGCACCTCCTTCGAGGTCCGGGACGTCACGATGGACTTCGCCTACGGCGAGTCCTTCACCGAGTCCAGCCCGGAGGCGTACGAGCGGCTCATCCTCGACGTGCTGCTCGGCGACGCCAACCTGTTCCCGCGCCACCAGGAGGTCGAGCTCTCCTGGCAGATCCTCGACCCGATCGAGAAGTACTGGGACGCCCACGGCAAGCCTGCCCAGTACGCGGCGGGCACCTGGGGCCCCGCCGAGGCGGACGAGATGCTCGCACGAGACGGCAGGAGCTGGCGCCGGCCATGAAGATCGACCTCACCAACACCACCTCCAGCAAGATCAACGCGGCGCTGATGGAGGCCCGCCGGGCCAGCGGCTCCACCGCTGCCGGCATGGTGCTCACCCTGGTGATCGTGACCGACGAGGGCAGCGCCTACGACGCCCTCAAGGCCGCCAACGAGGCCTCCCGCGAGCACCCGATGCGCACCCTCGCGGTGATCAAGCGCGCCGGGCGCTCGCCCCGGGCCCGTGCCGAGACCCGTCTGGACGCCGAGGTCCTGGTCGGCACGGACGCCGGCTCCGGCGAAACGGTCATCCTGCGCATGCACGGCGAACTCGCCTCGCACGCCCAGTCCGTGGTCCTGCCGCTGCTGCTGCCGGACGCGCCGACCGTCGTCTGGTGGCCGGAGAACGCTCCGCTGCACCCGGCGCAGGACCCGCTGGGCGCGCTCGCCCAGCGCCGGATCACCGACGCGGTCACCGCCGAGTCCCCGGTCGACCAGCTCGCGCAGCGGGCCGAGAGCTACACCCCGGGCGACACCGACCTGGCCTGGACCCGGCTCACCGGCTGGCGCTCCATGCTCGCCGCCGCGCTGGACCAGCGGCCGTCCCGGATCCTCTCCGCGGTGGTCGAGGGCGAGTCCTACAACCCCAGCGTCGAACTGCTCGGCCTGTGGCTGCTCAACCGGCTGCACGTGCCGGTCGAGCGGACGGTCACGGCCGGCCCGGGCATCACCGCGGTGCACCTGCGCACCAAGGACGGGGACATCACCCTGGACCGCCCGGACGGCCTGATGGGCACGCTCTCGATGCCCGGTTCGCCGGACCGCCAGGTGGCGCTCAAGCGGCGCGAGACCTCGGAGCTGATCGCCGAGGAACTGCGCCGCCTCGACCCGGACGACATCTACTCGACGGCCGTGCGCACGCCCGTCGAGCGGCTGCGCGAGCCGTCCGAGGCCGAGACGGCGGCCGCCGAGCAGATCGCCCAGGCGGTCGAGGCCGCGGTGGCCGAGCCGGACGGGGCGCCGGCCGACGCGGAGAAGAAGCCCGCCGCCCGGAAGACCGCGGCCAAGCGCTCCACCTCCAAGGACGGCGCATGACCAACGCGACCCCGCAGCTGGTCGTCCACCGCGACAAGGAGCTGATGGCCCAGGCGGCCGCGGCCCGGCTGATCACCCGGATCGTGGACGCCCAGGCCGCCCGCGGCACCGCCTCGGTGGTGCTGACCGGCGGCCGCAACGGCAACGCCCTGCTGGCCGCGATCGCCGCCTCCCCGGCGCGCGACGCGGTCGACTGGGGCCGGCTGGACCTCTGGTGGGGCGACGAGCGCTTCGTGCCTGCCGCCGACCCGGACCGCAACGCCGTCCAGGCCCGCGCCGAGCTGCTGGACTCCGTCCCGCTCGACCCGGCGCGGGTGCACGAGATGCCCGCCTCGGACGGCGTGGACGGCTCGGACCTGGAGACCGCGGCCGCCCGCTACGCCGAGGAACTGGCCCGGGCCGCCGGACCGGGCGAGCGCAGCGGTGTCCCGGCCTTCGACGTGCTGCTGCTCGGCGTCGGCCCGGACACCCACGTCGCCTCGCTGTTCCCCGAGCACCCGGGCGTGCGGGAGACCGAGCTGACGGTGGTCGGCGTGCGCGGGGCCCCCAAGCCCCCGCCGACCCGGATCTCGCTCACCCTCCCGGCGATCCGGGCGGCCCGGGAGGTCTGGCTGCTGGCCGCGGGCGAGGACAAGGCGGGCGCGGTCGCGCTGGCCCTGTCCGGCCCCGGCGAGCTCCAGGCGCCCGCCTCCGGCGCGTACGGCCGCAGCCGCACCCTGTGGCTGCTGGACCGCGCCGCCGCGGAGCGGATCCCGCCGCAGCTGTACCCGCCGGCCTCCGCGTGAGGGCCGCGAGCACCCCTGGGCGCGAGGACCCGTAGAAAAGGCAGGGGCGGCACCGTCACTCGACCGTGGCGCCCCTTCTCGTCGGAGGCCACGGCGTGCGGCCCGCCGATCGGAAGAGCGGCGTG
>NZ_JBEPAK010000262.1:0-9591 GCF_040298565.1 Kitasatospora sp. NPDC001539
GTCGCCCCGGCCGACTTCCTGCGCCGGTGCTCGGGTGCGGCGGTGGCCGCCCGGCTCGGACGACGGCCCGGGCGACGCCACCGGCGGCCGGCCCGCGATGATGCGCTGTGCCGCCGGCAGGCGCCGCACTCCCGTCGCCTCACCCCGTCGACGGGGTCTTGACCATGACACCGTGTGAGGCCCTGCACTGGGAGGCATCATGTTCACCATCGGAGACTTCGCCCGGCACGGCCGCGTGTCGGTCCGCATGCTGCGCCACTACGACGCGATCGGACTGCTGCGGCCCGCCCGCGTCGACGAGGCCAGCGGCTACCGCTTCTACGAAGCCGGCCAGCTCGCCCGGCTCAACCGCGTCATCGCCCTGAAGGACCTCGGCTTCAGCCTGCACCAGGTCCAGAGCATCCTGGACGAGCAGGTGAGCCCGGCGGAACTGCGCGGGATGCTGCGGCTGCGGCGGGCGGAGCTCGCAGCAGCGATGGCAGCGGATGCGAGGCGGCTGGCCCAGGTCGAGGCGAGGCTCCGGACGATCGAGAGCGAGGGACGCATGCCATCCGACGACGTCGTGGTCAAACGCATTCCCGCGGTCCGGGTGGCCGAGCTGACCGGCACCGCCAGGACCGACGGACCGGAAGGAATCGGGCCGGTCATCGGACCGCTCTACGAGGAGCTGTGCCGTCGGCTCGCGACTGCGGGCGTCGCCCCGGCGGGCCCTGGCATCGCCTACTACGAGGCCTCACCGGACGGAGGCGAGGCTGTCACCGTCCACGCGGGCTTCATCGTCGCGGCGGAACCCCGGCCCGACTTCGACTTCGCGGTCGTGGACCTGCCGGAGGTCGAGACTGCCGCGACCTTCGTGCACCGCGGTTCGATGGACGAGGTCATGCCCAGTGTCCAGGCGCTGGCCCGGTGGATCGACGCGAACGGCTACCGCTCCGCCGGCTACGCACGAGAGCTCTACCTCGAATGCCCGGACGATCCCGACCAGTGGGTGACCGAACTCCAGGAGCCCGTCACGCGCGCGTGAACCCGGCTGCCGGATCCAGGACCATCCGCCGCATCGGCGCGGGTCTTCCGTACCGCGGCAACGCTGGCGCCCGGTTGGCGCGGGGGCACGACGGGGTGGGCCCCCGCATGACGCAGGAGCAGGAAGTCGGCGGGGCCGACTTTCCGAGGGTGGCGGTCCTCAGGACGGGACGAGGAGGCGGCTGGCCCGGGGCGGTGCCGAGCTCGGATGTCCGCGCCGGCGCCGTGACTCGGGGGTGCCCCGTGCTGCCCCGGGCGCGGGCGTGGGCGGCTCCCGATGTCGGGGGCGTCGGCTAGGGTGCGACCCGGCCGGGCCCGTCCGTTCGCGGGCCGGCGTGAGGGGAGGGCGGCATGGGCGGCGGTGCGCGCGCGGGCGAGGAGCGGGGCGGTGTCGGCATCCAGTGGCTGGTGGACGCCGGCGGACAGGTCGACGGGGTGGTGTTCGCCCGGGGGATCCCGCCGGCGGAGTTGGCCCGCCGGATGGGGGCCGACCCGGCGGCCGTGAGCGGCCCGATCAGCGGGACGGAGATCTGGGGCCTGGACATCGAGGGCTACCGCCCCGGTGACGAGGGCGACGGGGTGATCCGGGTCGGCGAGGCGGCCGGCTGGGCCTTCGCGATCGAGTACGGCGACTCCACGGGCGGCGAACTGCTCACCGAGATAGCCCGCCACGGTGCCGAGGTGGTGCACTTCCGCCCGATGCCGGAGCAGCCGCCGGCCCTGCTCGACTACGCCCGGGACGGCGCGGTGCTGTGCGGCTTCGGGCTCGGCGAGGAGCGCTGGCGCTGGGGCAGGGAGCCCGACCTGCTGCTGCCGGAGCTGGTCGCCGCGAAGGTGCTGGAGGCCGACGGCGTCACCCCCTGCGGGCCCGGGGGCAGACCGTACGGGGCCGTCCGGCGCCGTGCCCTCGACGCGGTCGGACGGCGGTTCGGGCTGTGCCTGCCCCGCGCCGTCCTGGGCGAGCTCCGGCTGCCGGCCTACGTGGTGCGCGGCACGCCGGTGCTGGAGCCCGGCGCGGGCGGCCGGCGGTAGGGCCGCCACCGGTGGGCCGGTTGGAGCCTCACCCGGTCGGCCGGTGGCGGCCCCTTCGGCGCACGCCCTCCGTCCGGGGGTTCCGGCGGGCATCGCCGCGCCACGGCCCCTAGGGTCTGTGATGCGCCGACGGCGCCACGCGCCGGGGCGTACGCCGCCCGGCCGTGCGCCGGTGTGCTCCGCGCGCCCGAGAGCGAGCCGCCCGGCAGCCCCGAGAGGTGAACCCGAGAGGTGGACCGCTCCATGCACACCGTCGTCCGCGGCGCCGCCGCCCTCGGCCTGGCCGCACTTCTGCTCGCCCCCGCCGCGGGCTGCCAGAGCGGCAGCCGCTCCGCCGCCGAACCCGCGCCGACCTCCCCGGCCTCCGCGGCCTCCGCCACCCTCGGCGGCCTGGCCGCCCAGCAACTCGCCTGGCACGCCTGCCAGGCCCCGAACACCGCCCAGGGCGGTGGCACCGCGCCCTCGGCGGACTGGCAGTGCGCCACCCTCAGGGCCCCGCTGGACTACGGCAAGCCGGACGGCAGCACCATCGACCTCGCGCTGATCCGCAGCAAGGCCAAGGACGACCAGCACCGGATCGGCTCGCTGCTCTTCAACTTCGGCGGCCCGGGCGCCTCCGGCGTGGCCACCCTGCCCGCGCTGGCCGACACGTACTCCTCCCTCAACACCCGCTACGACCTGGTCGGATTCGACCCCCGGGGAGTCGGCGCCAGTGCCGGGGTGACGTGCCTGGACGACCAGGCCATGGACGCCAACGCGGCGGTCGACGGCACCCCCGAGACGCCGGCCGAGATCAAGGCCCTGGACGACAGCAACGCGCAGTTCGCCGCCGCCTGCGAGCACAACTCCGGCGCGGTGCTGCCCTACGTGGACACCGAGAGCGCCGCCCGCGACCTCGACCTGATGCGGCAGGTGCTCGGCGACGGCAAGCTGTCCTACTTCGGCATCAGCTACGGCACCCAGCTCGGCGGCGTCTACGCGCACCTGTTCCCCCAGGAGGTCGGCCGGCTCGTCCTGGACTCGGTGGTCGACCCGACCAAGGACCCGGAGCAGAGCGCGCTCGGCCAGGCCCAGGGCTTCCAACTCGCGCTCGACGACTTCATGAAGGCCTGCGCCGCCCAGGCCGCCGAGGCCTGCCCGACCGGCGCCGGCGGCGCGGAGGGCACGACCCGGATCACCGACCTGCTGCGGCAGCTGGCGCAGTCGCCCCTGCCCACCGGCAGCGGGCGCAAGCTCACCGAGACCCTGGCCGTCACCGGCATCGCCGGCGCGCTGTACAGCCGGCAGACCTGGCCCGCGCTGGCCTCCGGACTCACCGAGGCCATGCAGCAGGGCAGCGGCGACACCCTCCTCCAGCTGGCCGACGCGCTGCTCGGGCGGGACCCGCAGGGGCACTACAACAACCTGAGCGCGGCCAACCGGGCGATCTCCTGCCTGGACGCCCGGCAGCGCTACTCCGACCAGGACGTCGAACAGCGGCTTCCGCAGTTCCGCGACGCCTCCCCGGTGTTCGGCACCTTCACCGCCTGGGGCCTGACCGGCTGCACCGGCTGGCCCGTCCCCGGCAAGGCCGACCACCCGGAGGTCTCGGCCGCAGGGGCGGCGCCGATCCTGGTGGTCGGCACCACCGGCGACCCGGCCACCCCGGTGGAGGGCGCCCGCACGATGGCGCAGCAACTCGGGTCGGGCGTCGGCGTCACCGTGACGCTGAACGGCGAGGGCCACGGCGGGTACAACACCGGCAACCCCTGCCTGAAGCAGACCGTCGACGCCTACCTGTTGGACGGCACGGTGCCACCGGACGGGACGACCTGCAGCTGACGCCCGCCGCGCCGGTGGCCGGGCACAGGACCGTCCGCAGCCGTCCGGCCACGGCCCTAGCCCGAAGTGGACCAAAATGCAGAGCAGTGATTGGCCCTTCGAAGTGGTCCAATCGGCTCCTATGATCGTCGACGTGACGACGAAAACCACCAAGGTCGACTTCTACTTCGATCCCGTCTGCCCCTTCGCCTGGATCACCTCCCGGTGGATCCTCGAGGTCGAGAAGCAACGCGAGCTGGACCTCACGTTCAGGGTGATGAGCCTCTCCGTCCTCAACGAGGGCCGCACCGACCTGCCCGAGCGCTACCAGCGCCTGCTGACCACGGGCTGGGGCCCCGTCCGGGTCTGCATCGCCGCCGCCGAGAAGCACGGCGAGCACGTCCTGCGCGACCTCTACACCCAGCTCGGCACCCGGCTGCACGACCAGGACCGCGCTGCCGACGACACGGTCATCCGCGAGGCGCTGGTGGCGGCCGGGCTGCCCGAGGAACTGGCCGAGGCGGCCGGCAGCACCGCGTACGACGTCGCGCTGCGCAAGAGCCACCACGAGGGCATGGACCCGGTCGGCGAGGAGGTCGGCACCCCGACCATCCACGTGGACGGCGTCGCCTTCTTCGGCCCGGTGCTGAGCGCGATCCCGCGCGGGGAGGACGCCGTACGGGTCTTCGAGGGTGTGCGGCTGCTGGCCGGGTACCCGAAGTTCTTCGAGCTCAAGCGGACGCGGACGGGATCGCTGGACTTCTCCTGACCGGCGGGCCCGCCGGGCAGCCCGTGGTGCGACACCGTCCGCTCGGCCACCCGCTCGGCCGTTCGCTCGCCCTGCCCCCGGCCCCTCGCTCGGCCTCCCATCCGGGGCCGAAGGGGCCGACCATGGAGGGTAGGGCTCCGGGTGTGCCCAGGGCAGGTCCCCGGGCGGGACGGACGGCCCCGGGAGGCGGTGAGCGCGGATGACCGTACGAGCGCGTCTGCGTGCTGCCCGCCACGCCGCGACCCCGCCCGGGCCGGGCCGCCACACCGCGACCCCGCCCGGGCCCGGCCGCACCTCCGGTGGCCCCGGTGGCCCGGGCGGTCCCGGTGGCCCGGGACGCGGTCCCGGCAGCCCCCCGCCCAAGCCCCCCGCCCCCTCCTGGCGCCGCTGGCTGCTGCCCGTCGCCGTCCTCGCCACCCTGCTCCTGCTCGTCCTCTTCTCCCGCACCGCCCCGACCAGCGCCCGCTACGGCTACACCGACTTCCTCAACCGGGTCGACGCCGGTCAGGTGCAGACCGTGAACGTCAGCGACACCGGTGGCGTGAACGGCATCCTCAAGGACGGCACCCGCTTCACCAGCCAGATCCCCACCGCCCTGGACACCTCCCAGCTCAGCCGCGCGCTCTCCGACCAGCACGTGAACGTCACCGCCAGCCGCTCCGGCGGCAGCTCGCTCTGGTCCACCCTGCTGCTCTTCCTGCCGCTGCTGATCTTCGGCGGGCTGTTCCTCTGGTCGGGCCGGCTGGCCGCCCGGTCGCTCGGCGGCGGGCTGAGTGCGATCGGCCGCTCCCGGGCGAAGATCATCGAGGCCGAGCGGCCCGCCACCGGATTCGCCGACGTGGCCGGGTACGAGGGGGTGAAGCAGGAGGTCAGCGAGGTGGTCGACTTCCTGCGCAGCCCGGAGCGGTACGCCGCCGCCGGGGCCAAGGGGCCACGCGGTGTGATCATGGTCGGTCCGCCGGGCACCGGCAAGACGCTGCTCGCCCGGGCGGTGGCCGGAGAGGCCTCGGTGCCGTTCCTCTCGGTGACCGGCTCGGGCTTCGTGGAGATGTTCGTCGGCGTCGGCGCCTCACGGGTCCGCGACCTCTTCGACGAGGCCCGCAAACGCGCGCCGTCCATCATCTTCATCGACGAGATCGACGCCGTCGGCGGCCGCCGGGCGGGCGGCTCCCGGATCGGCGGAAACGACGAGCGCGAGCAGACCCTCAACCAACTGCTCGCCGAGATGGACGGCTTCGACCAGAGCACCGGCATCGTCGTCATCGCCGCCACCAACCGGCCGGACGCCCTCGACCCGGCCCTGCTGCGCCCCGGCCGCTTCGACCGGCAGGTCACCGTGCCGCTGCCGAACCAGGCCGAGCGGGCCGCCATCCTCGCCGTGCACACCCTGGGCAAGACCCTCGCCCCGGACGCCGACCTGGACCGGATCGCCCGCGGCACCCCCGGCTTCTCCGGCGCCGATCTCGCCAACCTGGTCAACGAGGCCGCGATCAACGCCGTCCGCGCCGACCGCTCCACCATCACCGCGGCCGACCTCGACGACGCCCGCGACCGGGTGCTGCTCGGGCGCCGGGAGTCCTCCAACGCCCTGCTGCCCGAGGAGCGCCACGCCGTCGCGGTGCACGAGTCCGGCCACGCCCTGGTGGCCGCGCTGTGCGAGCACGCCGATCCGGTCGCCAAGGTGACCATCCTCCCGGCGGGCGTCGCGCTCGGCGCCACCGAGCAACTCCCCGAGGCCGAGCGGCACCTGTACAGCGAGAGCTACCTCACCGACCTGCTCACCGTGCAACTCGGCGGCCGGGCGGCGGAACTGGTGGTCTTCGGCGAGGGCTCGACGGGCGCCGCCAACGACCTCGCCAACGCCACCTCGGTGGCCACCCGGATGGTGCGCGAGTTCGGCCTCTCCCCGGACCTCGGCCCGGTCGGCTACTCCAGCGGCTCCCCGCAGTACCTCGGCGAACACCCCGAGGACATGCTGCGCCGCCCGTACTCCGAGCAGACCCAGCGCACCGTGGACGAGGCGGTGGCCGCGCTGCTGCGCCGCGCCGAACGCCGGGCCGTCGAACTGCTGCGCCGGCACCGGCACCACCTGGACGAGCTGGCGGCCCTGCTCGTCGCCCAGGAGACCGTGGACGGCGGCGTGGTGCTCGACATCCTGCGGCGCCCCGTACCGCTGTCCAAGGAGCCCGAAGGCAGCCCCTGACCGGCCTCAGGGCGCCGGCGGGCGCTCGAAGGAGGTCTCCAGCACCACGGTGGCCCGGGTGCCGCTCACCCCGTCGATCCCGTAGAGGCGCCGCAGGACCTCCTGGAGCTGTTCGGTGGACGCCGTACGGACCTTCACCAGCACCGGGGCGCTGCCCGCGATGACGTGGGCCTCCTCGATCTCCGGTATCGCGGCGAAGGCGGCGGCCGAATCGCCCGTCCACGCCGAGGAGTCCACCAGCACGACGGAGAGCACCCCCAGCCCGAGGCTGCGCGGGTCCACCTCCACGGTGGTGCGGCGGACCACCCCGCGCTCCCGCAGCTTGCGCACCTGCTCGTGGGCGGCGGCCGCCGACAGCCCCACGGCCCGGCCGAGGGCCGCGTACTCCCCGAACGACGCCGGGGTGGAGCTCCGGCGGCACGGCCCGGTTCTCCGACCCGGACTTCGCATCACCTCCGACCACGACGGGCGCCCGCTCCACGTCAACGACAGCCGGGCCGGCCACATCCGCGCCTTCGACATCGGCGGGGACGGCTCCCTCGGCGGTGACCGCGTCGTCGTCACCGGGGACGGCCGCCGGTTCGACGACATCCGCTTCGACCTCGACGGCCGGCTCCGGGCGGCCGCCTTCGAGGACGGCGTCCACTGCTACGCCCCGACGGCGACCTCATCGGCCGTATCCTCGTCCCCGAGCCCGTCTCCGACCTCACCTTCGGCAGCCCGCAGAACAACCGCCTGTTCATCACGGCCACCACCTCGCCGTACTCGCCGGTGACGTCGATGACGGGCACCGACCGAGTGGCCACCCCGAAGGAGCCGGCATGACCGAGACCCCGCCCGCGGACCTCCAGCGGCAGATCGCCCTCGCGCTGGGCGTGGCGCCCGTCCCCGACCCCGCCAAGGAGGCCGACCGCCGGGTGGACTTCCTCGCCGAGCAGCTCCGGGCCGCCGGCGCCCGCACCCTGGTGCTCGGCATCAGCGGCGGCGTCGACTCCACCACCACCGGCCGGCTCTGCCAGCTCGCCGTCGAGCGGCTGCGCGCCGAGGGCTACCGGGCCGGCTTCACGGCGATGCGGCTGCCCTACGGCGTCCAGGCGGACGAGGCGGACGCCCAGCGTGCGCTCGACTTCATCCGTGCCGACGAGGTGCTGACCGTCGACATCAAGCCCGCGACCGACGCCGCCTTCGACGCCCTCCTCGCCGCCGGGCTCACCTTCACCGACCACGCCCACGAGGACTTCGTGCGCGGCAACGTCAAGGCCCGCCAGCGGATGGTCGTCCAGTACGCGGCCGCCGGCGCCTCCGGCGGCCTGGTCGTCGGCACCGACCACGCGGCCGAGGCCGCCGTCGGGTTCTTCACCAAGTACGGCGACGGCGCGGCGGACGTCATGCCCCTGTCCGGCCTGACCAAGCGCCAGGTGCGCTCGATCGCCGCCGTGCTGGGCGCCCCCGCCGAGCTCGTCGGCAAGGTCCCCACCGCGGACCTGGAGAACCTCGCCCCCGGCCGCCCCGACGAGGACGCCCTCGGCGTCGGGTACGACGCCCTGGACGACTTCCTGGAGGGCCTGCCCGTCAGCGACGAGGTCTTCCAGACCGTTCTCGGCCACTACCGCCGCACCGAGCACAAGCGCAGCCTGCCGATCACCCCCGGCCAGGCGTGACCACTCCGGCCACCCGCTCGGGCGGCGGGCTCGGCCTGCGGACCGGCTGACCGGTCCCGGTACCGGTCCTGGCCCCGGTACCGGTCCTGGTCCCGGTACCGGGAGGAGGGGTGCCGGGCGGCCGAGCGGCCGGCCGACGGGTGACGGCCGGTCAGTCGCCGTCCGCGTCCGGCTCCGGGGTGGGGGCGCCGGCCGGCTTGAGGCCCACCTTGGCCTCGGCCGTGGTCCAGTCGGCGGCGATCGCGGCCTGGGCCGCGGCCAGGGTGATCTGGCCCTTGCAGATCGCGGTGTGGAGGTGAGTCTCCACCGAGTCCTTGGGGTTGTTCGGCCCCTTGCCCGGGACGTGGCCGGGGGAGGGCGGCTGGATCCAGAGGTTGCGGGGGTCGTTGGGGTCGCCGCCGAGCTGCAGGCTGATCAGGTGGTCGTACTCGGCGTCGCCCATCGGGCCGGTGTAGCCGTAGGACTTGGCGTTCTCGGCCTTCTCCTTGCCGGTGATGTTCGCCGGCGGGCGGATGGTCGAGGTGTAGCCGCCCGGCTTGCAGATGGTGTCGTTGAGGTTGCCCTGGTTGACCGCCGGGCTGACCGCGCCCGGGGTGCAGTTCGGGTCGGGCAGCGGCTGCTGGTCCGCCGTGTAGCGGAAGTGGCAGCTGCCCGCCGCGGGCTGCGGCTGGACGGTGTAGGAGCTCTTGGGGCCGGGCCCGGTGGCGATCGCGGCCGGAGCGGGCTGGGCGGCGTCCCCGCCGGCCGTCGGGGCGGCGCTGTGGGTGCCGCCCTTGCCGTGGGCGCTGTCCTTGGCGGTGTGGCCGCCGCCGGACGAGCAGCCTGCGGCTGCGGCGAGCAGGACGGCCGCGGCTATGGCGAGAGCGCCTCGGGCGGGAGCCGGCACGGAGTTCCTCCAGGTCGTCAGGTGCGGCGCGGCCGACCGGCGGGAGTGCCGGGGCCGCGCCAGCGGACCTTACCGTGTCGAGGAGGCCGAAGGGGTGACGCTGTGTCCGGGCGCGGGAGGACCGGGCCGGGCGCGCGGAATCGTTTCCGCGTCCTCGGCGTGCGCACGGTGGTGGAAGCCTGACCATCGCGGTGAACTGGTCGGGTGAGACGGCCTT
>NZ_JBEPAK010000263.1:0-9440 GCF_040298565.1 Kitasatospora sp. NPDC001539
TCGATGTGGCGTTCAGGTCGCGCCGAGGCGAGCGGCGGCGAGGACACCGGCTACCGCCGCTGCGGCACGATCGCCGTCGCACTGGACTCCGACGACCGCGAGGAACTGCGCGACCTGCACGCCTTCCACCAGCGGCTGGGCCTGGACTCCAGCTGGCTGACCGGCCGGGAGGCCCGCAGGCTGGAGCCGATGCTCGCGCCCGGGGTGCGCGGCGGCCTGCACGTCGCGGACGACCACCAGGTGGACCCCCGGCGGCTGCTCCGGGCGCTGCTGCGCGCCTGCGAGCGCGCGGCCGTCGGGATCCACCGGGCCGAGGCGGTCGAGCTGCTGGTCGAGGGCGGCCGCGCGGTCGGCGCCCGGCTCAGCACGCACGGGACGGTGACCGCCGACCGGGTCGTGCTCGCCGCCGGCCCGCACAGCCACCGCCTGCCCGGTCTGCCGGAGGGCGTGCTGCCGGCGATCCGCCCGGTGAAGGGGCAGGTGCTCCGGCTGCGCGTCCCCGAGGCGTACCGGCCGTTCCTGTCCCGCAACGTCCGCGCGGTGGTGCGCGGACAGCACCTGTACCTGGTGCCGCGCGAGGACGGCGAGCTGGTCATCGGCGCGACCACCGAGGAACAGGGCTACGACACCACCGTCACCGCCGGTGGCGTGTACGAACTCCTGCGCGACGCACACGAGTTGGTGCCGGGCATCACCGAACTCCCGCTCGTGGAGAGCTCCGCCGGGCTGCGCCCCGGCTCGCCGGACAACGCCCCGCTGCTCGGCCCGACCGCGCTGCCCGGGCTGGTCGCCGCCACCGGCCACTACCGCAACGGCGTGCTGCTCACCCCGGTGACCGCCGACCTGGTCGCCGAGTACCTGACGACCGGCGAAGTCCCCGATCTCGCAAGGCCGTTCACGCCCACCCGGTTCTCCCCCGACCACTCCACCGCGAAGGCCCCCGCATGACCGAGATCGCCCTGACCGTCAACGGCGAGCCCCGCCGGCTGCCCGCCGCCACCACCCTCGCCGAGCTGGTGGCCAGCGTCAGCAAGGCCAACGCCGGGGTCGCCGCCGCACTCAACGAGGCCGTGGTGCCGCGCAGTTCGTGGCCCGACACGCCGCTGAACAGCGGCGACCGGATCGAGATCCTCACCGCCGTCCAGGGAGGCTGACACCATGGCCGACGACCTTCTCACCATCGCCGGGACGGCCTTCTCCTCCCGGCTGATCATGGGCACCGGCGGCGCACCGAGCCTGGAGGTGCTGGAGCGCGCCCTGCTCGCCTCCGGCACCGAGCTGACCACGGTGGCCATGCGCCGGGTGGACGCCGGCACCCAGGGCTCCGTCCTGGACGTGCTCACCCGCAACGGCATCCGGGTGCTGCCCAACACGGCCGGCTGCTACACCGCCGGCGAGGCCGTGCTGACCGCCCGGCTGGCCCGCGAGGCGCTCGGCACCGACTGGGTGAAGCTGGAGGTGATCGCCGACGAGCGCACCCTGCTGCCCGATCCGATCGAGCTGCTGGACGCCGCCGAGACCCTCGTCGACGACGGCTTCACCGTGCTCCCGTACACCAACGACGATCCGGTGCTGGCCCGCAAGCTGGAGGACGTCGGCTGCGCGGCGATCATGCCGCTGGGCTCACCGATCGGCTCCGGACTGGGCATCCGCAACCCGCACAACTTCCAGCTGATCGTGGAGAGCGCGGGCGTCCCGGTGATCCTGGACGCGGGCGCCGGCACCGCCTCCGACGTCGCGCTGGCCATGGAGCTGGGCTGCGCGGCGGTGATGCTCGCCTCCGCGGTGACGCGCGCTCAGGACCCGGTGCTGATGGCCGAGGCGATGCGGCACGCCGCCGAGGCCGGCCGACTCGCCCACCGGGCCGGCCGCATCCCGCGCCGCTTCCACGCCGAGGCCTCCTCCGCGATGGCCGGCCGGGCCGATCTGGACACCCGCGAGCGTCCGGCGTTCTGAGGCCGTCGCGCATGTCACAAGCCGGTCCCGGAGACGGCGTCCTCCGGGACCGGCGTCCGTCCGCCCCACTACACTCGCCCGGGTGGACATGGCACTGCACGACCCCCTGATCGGCACCCTCCTCGACAACAGGTACCGGGTCGAGCAGCGCATCGCCACCGGCGGGATGTCCACCGTCTACCGGGGGACGGACACGCGGCTGGACCGGGTGGTCGCGCTCAAGGTGATGCACCCCCAGCTGGCCGGCGACGACGGCTTCACCGCCCGCTTCATCCGCGAGGCCAAGGCCGTCGCCAAGCTCACCCACCCCAATGTGGTCAACGTCTTCGACCAGGGCGCGGACGGCGGGAACGTCTTCCTCGCCATGGAGTACGTCCCCGGCCGCACCCTGCGCGACCTGCTGCGCGACCGCGGCGCCCTGTCGGTGCGGGCCGCGCTGGACGTCCTGGAGCCGGTGCTCGCCGCGCTCGGCGCCGCCCACCGGGCCGGGCTGGTCCACCGGGACGTCAAGCCCGAGAACGTGCTGATCACCGAGAGCGGCCTGGTCAAGGTCGCCGACTTCGGCCTGGTCCGGGTGCTCGGCACCGCCGACGGCGCGCCCACCTCCACCAGCACCGCCACCGGCGGCACCGTGCTGGGCACCGTCTCCTACCTGGCGCCCGAGCAGATCCTCCCGGACGCCCCCACCGACCAGCGGGTGGACGTCTACGCGGCCGGCATCCTGCTGTACGAGATGCTCACCGGCCGCCGCCCGCACACCGGCGACAATCCCGTCCAGGTCATGTACAAGCACCTGCACGAGGACGTCCCGGCCCCCTCCCTGATCGCCCCGGAGGTCGCCCCCGCGCTGGACGCCATAGTGACCGGCGCCTGCGCCCGGGCGGCGGACGCCCGGCCCTACGACGCGGTCGAGCTGCTCGCCGCGCTCCAGCGGGTCCGGCGCACCCTCACCCCGGACGAGCTGGACGCCGAGCCGCCCGCCTCCACCCGGCCCAGCCCGCGCTACCCGACCAGCGAGCCGACCTCGGTGATCCAGCCGCCGGTCCGGCCCGCGGACGCCCCCGCGCCGGAGCGCACCAGCGTGCTGGACGTGCCGGCCGACCTGATGGACCAGCTGCTCGTCGAGCCCCGCCCGTACGACGAGCCGACCCCGGTGCGCACCGCCCGGCCGGGCCGGCTGCGCCGCCTCCCGCGCAAGCCGCTGATCTGGGCCGCCGCCCTGACCGCCCTGGTGCTGGCGGTCGGCGGGGCCACGTACGGGATCTCCGGCGGCCTGTACGGCTCGGTGCCGGGCGTGCTCGGCAAGGACCGGGGCGAGGCGCAGCGGATCCTGGACCACGAGGGCATGCACGGCAGGTTCGTGGAGGCGTTCAGCGAGTCCGTCCCGGCCGGGCTGGTGATCTCCACCGACCCCGAAGTGGGCGCGCGCACCCGCAAGAGCGACGCGGTGACCGTCACCGTCTCCAAGGGCCCCAAGCGCATCGCGGTGCCGGACGTGACCGGCAAGAGCGCCGACGACGCGGCCGCCGCGCTGGCCACCGCCGGGCTGACCCGGGGCACCGTGACCGAGACGTACGACGACGGCGTGCCGGCGGGCTCGGTGGTCAGCAGCTCGCCCGCCGCCGGCCGGCTGCTGCAGGAGAACGCCGCGGTCTCGCTGGTGGTCAGCAAGGGCATGGTGCCGGTCCCGGACGTCACCGGGATGAGCCGGGAGGACGCGCAGAAGGCGCTGCAGGCGGCGGGCTTCACGATGAAGGCCGCGACCGACTGGACCCTCGGCATCGGCAAGGTGAGCGGCCAGTCGCCGGCCGCCGGTGAACGGCGGCCGCAGAAGACCGTGGTGATGGTCAGCTTCTCGCTCTTCTAGCGGCAGGTCGTCTTCCAGAGGCAGGTCGGTGCGGCTCCGGAGGGCCCGTACGGCTTCGGCGCCCGTGCGCCCGGGGTTCCCGGACAGCGCCGGGCCTCAGCGGAGCGGCCCGTCGCCCGGCTCCTCCTGGTACGTGTAGCGCTGCTCGCGCCAGGGGTCGGCCAGGTTGTGGTAGCCGCGTTCCTCCCAGAAGCCGCGGCGGTCGGCCCGCATGTACTCCACGGCGCGGACCCACTTGGGGCCCTTCCAGGCGTAGAGCCGCGGGACGACCAGCCGGACGGGGAAGCCGTGTTCGGCGGTCAGCGCCTCGCCGTTGCGGTGGGTGGCGAGCAGGGTGTGCTCGTCGGCGAAGTCGGCCAGCCGCAGGTTGGCGCTGTAGCCGTACTCGGCCCAGACCATCACGTGGGTGACGCCGGGCGCCGGGGGCACCAGGGCGAGCAGGGTGGCGGCGGGCACACCGGTCCACTCGTTGCCGAGCAGCGAGAACTTGGTGACGCAGTGCAGGTCGGCCACCACGGTGGCGCGGGGCAGGGCGTTGAAGGCCTCGAAGTCCCAGCTGTGCTTCTCGGCGGAGGCGGTGGCGCCGAACACCTGGAGATCCCAGGTCAGCGGCTTGAAGCGGGGCACCGGTCCGTAGTGCAGGGCCGGCCAGCCGCGCTGC
Source organism: Kitasatospora sp. NPDC001539 (assembly GCF_040298565.1). Classification (NCBI taxonomy): domain Bacteria; kingdom Bacillati; phylum Actinomycetota; class Actinomycetes; order Kitasatosporales; family Streptomycetaceae; genus Kitasatospora; species Kitasatospora sp. NPDC001539. The sequence goes on from NZ_JBEPAK010000263.1 coordinate 4,485, forward strand.
GCGCGCTGCCCCGGGGGGAGCCTCGGGTCAGACGGCGGAAGCTGCTCGTGTTCGGACTGACCCATGGCTCCATGGTGACAGACGGCGGTCGATCAGCGGCGCGCGCCCCTTCACGCGCCGTTCACGCCCCATCCGTACGGACCGGCGGTCGATCACACGTCCCCGCACCTTCCAAGGGCTCGACCCCGGCTCCCACCCACTTCACCCCAAATCGGATATTCCGAAACATGTCCTAGTGAGTGTGCACTTACTGGAATTTTCGCCCGATACGGTGCCAGGATGCCCAGCGCAGGACTCACGCCAGGACTCACCGCAGGACGTAGCGCAGGGAGGCAGCACCATGCAGGGCGACCCGGAGGTCATCGAGTTCCTCAACGAGCAGCTCACGGCCGAGCTCACCGCGATCAACCAGTACTTCCTGCACGCCAAGATGCAGGAGAACTTCGGCTGGACGAAGCTCGCCAAGTACACCCGGCACGAGTCGTTCGACGAGATGAAGCACGCCGAGACGCTCACCGACCGGATCCTGTTCCTGGAGGGGCTGCCCAACTACCAGCGCCTCTTCCACGTCCGGATCGGCCAGACGGTCAAGGAGATGTTCGAGGCGGACCGCCAGATCGAGGTCGAGGCGATCGATCGGCTCAAGCGCGGGATCGTCGTCATGCGGGCCAAGAACGACGTCACCTCGGCGAACATCTTCGAGGACATCCTGGCCGACGAGGAGCACCACATCGACTACCTCGACACCCAGCTGGAGCTGCTGGAGAAGCTCGGCGAGCCGCTCTACCTCGCCCAGCTGATCGAGCAGCCGGAGTCCTAGCTAGGCCACCCGGAGCGCGATCACGGGCGCGACGGAGGCAGCGGCCGGGGCTGCCGGGGCGACCGGCGCGGAGTCGGCCTCGGCCTGCGGGTCGGCCAGGCCCAGCTTCGCGGCCAGCCGGGCGGTGGGGCAGGGCCGGGCGCCGTGCTCGCCGAGCAGCGCCTGGATGCGGCGGACGCAGGAGCCGCAGTCGGTGCCGGCCTTGCAGCCCTGGGCTATCCGGCGCGGGGTGTCGGCACCCGCGTCGATGGCCTTCTTCACCTGGTCCTCGGTGACCGCATGGCACATGCACACGTACATCGCGGTCTCTCCCGGGGTGAAGCGCTCGAAGCGGATCTTGACTAAGGCTTGCCTTAGCTCACTAAGCCTCACCTTACCCGGCGATCCGGGTGTGAAAAAGCCCCTCCGGGCTCGGGAATCCCGAATCCGGAGGGGCCTTCGTCACATCCGGTCACCCGGCCCCGGCCTACTGGCCGCGGTACATCTCCGCCACCAGGAACGCCAGGTCCAGCGACTGGCTGCGGTTGAGCCGCGGGTCGCAGGCCGTCTCGTAGCGCTGGTGCAGGTCGTCCACCAGGACCTCGTCGCCGCCGCCGACGCACTCGGTGACGTCGTCGCCGGTCAGCTCCACGTGGATGCCGCCCGGGTGGGTGCCGAGGGCGCGGTGCACCTCGAAGAAGCCCTTGACCTCGTCCAGCACGTCGTCGAAGCGGCGGGTCTTGTGCCCGCTGGAGGCCTCGAAGGTGTTGCCGTGCATCGGGTCGCAGATCCACACCGGCTGGGCGCCGGAGGCGGTGACCTTCTCCACCAGCGTGGGCAGGTGGTCGCGGATCTTGCCCGCACCCATCCGGGTGATGAAGGTCAGGCGGCCGGCCTCGCGCTCCGGGTCCAGCTTCTCGATCAGGGCGAGCGCCTCGTCCACCGAGGTGGTCGGGCCGAGCTTGACCCCGATCGGGTTGCGGATCTTGGACGCGAACTCGATGTGCGCGTGGTCCAGCTGCCGGGTGCGCTCACCGACCCACACCATGTGGCCGGAGACGTCGTACAGGTCGCCGGTGCGCGAGTCCACGCGGGTCAGCGCGGTCTCGTAGTCGAGGATCAGCGCCTCGTGCGAGGAGAAGAACTCGACGGTCTTGAACTCCTCCGGCGCCACGCCGCAGGCGTTCATGAACGCCAGGGCGTTGTCGATCTCCCGGGCGAGCTGCTCGTAGCGCAGGCCGGCCGGCGAGTTGCGCACGAAGTCCTGGTTCCAGGCGTGCACCTGGCGCAGGTCGGCGTAACCACCGGTGGTGAAGGCGCGCACCAGGTTGAGCGTCGCGGCGGAGGCGTTGTACATCCGCTTCAGCCGCTCCGGGTCCGGGATGCGGGACTCCGGCGTGAACTCGAAGCCGTTCACCGAGTCGCCGCGGTAGACCGGCAGGGTCACGCCGTCCCGGGTCTCGGTCGCCTTCGAACGCGGCTTGGAGTACTGACCGGCGATCCGGCCGACCTTCACGACCGGCACCGAGGCCGCGTACGTCAGCACGGCGGCCATCTGCAGCAGCGTCTTCAGCTTGTTGCGGATGTGCTCGGCCGAGACGCCGTCGAAGGCCTCGGCGCAGTCGCCGCCCTGGAGGAGGAAGGCCTCCCCACGAGCCACGGCACCGAGCCGGGCGCGCAGCTGGTCGCACTCGCCGGCGAAGACGAGGGGCGGATAGGAGGCGAGCTCGGCAAGGGTCTTGCGCAGAGCCTCTTGGTCCGGCCATTCAGGCTGCTGCGCCGCGGGCAGGGACTGCCAGGAGTGGAGATTGGTCACGGTCACACCGCCAAGGCTACGGGGTGCCACGAGCGATTCGTGACCATTGCCCGAGGGATGAGACACATCACGGACGATCCGGCGTGCGGCCTCTCCCGCCCGGCGGCATCGGATACGCTCGTCCCGTGTACGCGCTCCACACCCAGTCCTGGTGGTGGGCCTCCCCCGTGGGTGGCCCACCGATCGCGCGTTCCTAGACGAACACGACGGCCGCCCCTCGGGGCGGCCGTCGTCGTTCGAGCAGACGGCCCCTCCCGGAGCGGAACCCAGCACCGCCCCCGCCCCTCCTCCCGGAAGGAAGCCGTACCCGTGACCACCCCCGCCGACCTGCTCGCCCGCCTCACCGCCCCCGGCGCCCCCGCCTTCGCCCTGCTGCACCGCCGCACCCCCCGGCACGCCCCGGACACCGTCGAGGTGCTGCTGGGCACCGTCGGCAGGTACGACCGCCTCGCCGACCTGCCGGTCCGCGCCGGCATCCCGTCCGCCGGCCCGGTCCACGACCTGCTGGCGCTCGTCCCGTACCGGCAGATCCGCGAGCGCGGCTTCGAGGCGCACGACGACGGCACCCCGCTGCAGGCCCTCTCGGTGGAGGAGCAGTACGCCCTGCCGCTGGCCGCCTTCACCGCCGCCCTCCCGCAGTCACCGGTCTCGCTGACCGGCGGCGCCTTCGACGTGGACGACGACGCGTACGCGGCGGTCGTGCTCCGGGTGATCGAGGACGAGATCGGCAACGGCGAGGGCGCCAACTTCGTGATCCGGCGCGACTTCCACGCCACCCTGGACGACTACTCGCCCGAGCTCGCCCTCGCGCTCTTCCGCCGCCTGCTGGAGCAGGAACGGGGTGCGTACTGGACCTTCCTGGTCCACACCGGGGAGCGGGTGCTGGTCGGCGCCTCCCCCGAGGTGCACGTCCGGCAGAGCGGCGGCACCGTCGTGATGAACCCGATCTCCGGCACCTACCGCTACCCGGCCGGCGGCGCCGACCTCGACTCGCTGCTCCGGTTCCTGCACGACCCGAAGGAGTTGGAGGAGCTCACCATGGTGGTCGACGAAGAGCTCAAGATGATGTGCACGGTCGGCGACCGCGGCGGCCAGGTGCTCGGGCCGCGGCTCAAGGAGATGTCCCACCTCGCCCACACCGAGTACGAACTGCGCGGCCGCACCTCGATGGACGTCCGCGAGGTGCTGCGCGAGACGATGTTCGCCGCCACCGTCACCGGCAGCCCGGTGCAGAACGCCACCCGGGTGATCAAGCGCTACGAGCCCGCCGGCCGCGGCTACTACTCCGGCGCGCTCGCCCTGATCGGGCGCTCCGCGAGCGGCGGGCAGCTGCTGGACTCGCCGATCTGCATCCGCACCGCCGACATCGACCCGGCGACCGGGCGCCTGGTCGTCCGGGTCGGCGCCACCCTGGTGCGCCACTCCGTCCCGGAGTCCGAGGTGGCCGAGACCCACGCCAAGGCCGCCGGCGTGCTCACCGCGATCGGCGCCCGGCCCGCCCCCGCCCGGCTGCCCGGCCCGACCGGGCCCCGGCTCGCCGACGACCACCGGGTCCAGGCCGCGCTCGACTCCCGCCGCGCCGACCTCGCGCCGTTCTGGCTGCGGATGCAGTCGCCGGCCGAGGCGACCGAGGCCCGGCCGACCCTGGTCGTGGACGGCGAGGACACCTTCACCTCGATGCTCGCGCACCTGCTGACCTCGCTCGGCCACCGGGTCACCGTGGTCCGCTACGACGAGCCCGGCCTGCGCGCACTGGTCGCAGAGCACCGGGGCCCACTGGTGCTCGGCCCCGGCCCGGGCGACCCGGCGCTCACCGACGACCCCAAGATGGCGGTGCTGCGCCCGGTCGTCGCGGACGCGCTGGCCGCGGTCCGCTCCGGCGCCCGCACCGCGCCGCTGCTCGCGGTCTGCCTCAGCCACCAGCTGCTCTGCGCCGAACTCGGGCTCGCGCTGGGCCGCAAGGCCGTCCCGTACCAGGGGGCGCAGGAGAACGTCGACCTGTTCGGCCGCAAGCGGACGGTCGGCTTCTACAACACCTTCACCGCGCGCTGCTCGGACGCCGACGCGGCCCGGCTGGCCGCCGAGGACATCGAGGTCGCCCGGGACACCGCCACCGGCGACGTCCACGCCCTGCGCGGCCCCGGCTTCGCCGGGCTGCAGTTCCACCCGGAGTCGGTGCTCACCCGGGACGGCGTGGACATCGTGGCGGACCTCCTGGAGCGGGCGACGGCCGTCCGGCGCTAGGGCCAATGCTGGTGACTTTAGGTTGTGTCGCGCGGGGTGACGGTTGGTGTTGCTGGTTGTGGTGGTGGCCAGTTGTGGTGCTGGGCGCGCTTGAGGG
>NZ_JBEPAK010000264.1:0-9420 GCF_040298565.1 Kitasatospora sp. NPDC001539
AAACGCAAGATGTCCAACTGGCCCCTCAAGCGCGCCCAGCACTACAACTGGCCACCACCACAACCAGCAACACCAACCGTCACCCCGCGCGACACGACCTAAAGTCACCAGCATTGCGGCTAGGCCGTGTACGTGTACGTCACCGGCGCGCTGGTGCCGCCCGCCGTGGTGACGGTGACGCCGACCGGCCCCGGTTGGGCGGCCGCCGGCGCGTACGCGGTGCAGAAGGACGGCCCGCACGAGACGTGCGCGGCCGGAACCCCGCCGAACGCCACCGTCCCGTACGTCAGGTTGCTGCCCTGGACGTACACCCTCGTCCCGCCCGCGACCGGCCCGCCGGCGGCCGTCAGGGCGCTGACCACCGGTGCGGCCGGCGCCGGCGGCGGGGCGCCGGTGTAGTCGAAGGCGGCCGGCGCCGTGGCCGTGCCGCCCGGGGTCACCACGCTGACCGGCGCACTGCCGGAGCCGCCCGGTGTCGTCACCGTGCAGGCGGTGTCGGTGCAGCTGCCCGCCGCCGGGACACCGCCGACCAGCACCATGCCGTGGGCCAGGTCGGTGCCGCTCACGGTCAGCGCGGTGCCGCCCGCGCCCGGTCCGGTGGTGGTGCCCAGGGCGGCCACGGCCGGCGCGCCCTGGACGGTCGGGGGCTGCGGGCCGGTGCCGAGGAGGTAGGTCGACACGTGGCCGGTCGGGTCGGTGTCGTTCGGGTTGCCGACCGTCACGGTGATCGGCCCGGTCGCGGGCGCCGTCCCGTTGGTCGCCAGGTAGACCTTCATGAAGTTGCTGCTGCCCGGCGTGCGGGTGGCGGTGAACACCGCCTCCAGGTGCCGGCCGTCCGGCGAGACGGTCTCGGCGAAGGTGTAGTCGTACGGGGTGTTGTAGAACAGCGCCCCGCTCGTGGTGACCCCGGGCGGGAGGTCGACCGTGAGGTGGGTCGGGCCGGTGAGGTCGGCCGTGCCCGCCGAGGTCCAGGTCACCCCCATGTTGGTGGAGTCGTGGGCGAAGACCGGGTAGTTGCCGGCCTGGGAGACCGTCACGTGCTGCGCCGAGGGGGCGGGTGCGGTGGCCGGCGCGGGCGTGGCGATGACCGGCGCGGCCGTGGCGACGGCGGCTCCGGTGCTGAGGACGGTCACGGACAGCGCGGCGGCGAGGCCCGCCTTGGCCAGTCGGGTGATCATGGGTCCATCGTCACCGAACCGGCGCGCCGCCCTCACGGTTTTGTCGAATGCCGGTTCGGGAATGGCGGAATTCCTTCGGACCGCCGTTCCGGAATCGCCCGCGCACCCGTTTCCCACCTGCCGCTGCGCCCACCGGTAAGGTCCGTTTCGGTCGATGTCGGTGCGAACCTCTAATCTTGTCCACCGTGACCGCCATCGCTGACCCGCCCGAGCACGGCCTCCGGCCGCCCGCCGCCTCCGTGCGGCCCGCGCCCGGCCCCGCCGCCGACGAGGGCCTGGCCCGCCGGCTCAAGGCGCTGGCCTGCACCGCCCCGCTGCACGACCTGGACAACCGCAAGGTGAACCTGGCCGGCGAGTACGGCGGCTACGCGATGGCCGAGGTCGGCCTCGCCGCGATCGACCTGGTCACCCTCAACATGGACTTCGACACCGGGGCCGACCGCGACACGGTGCTCGCCCGGCTGCTGCCCCGGGTCGCCGCCCAGGCGCCGACCCGCCACTCCGCCGAGCACGAGCGGGTCGCCCGCTGGGTGCTGGAGTCGCTGATCAACGTCGGCAGCGTGGACCGCGGCTTCCGCGCCGTCTACGGCACCTTCGGCGCGGACGGCACGTACGTCCGGCGCGACTACGACTTCAAGCTGATCGAGGAGGTCCCCGGCCCCGACGGCGGCGTCTACCTGCGCACCACCGACGAGGCCGTCAACGTCCTGGTCGGCGCGCTGGACACCGACGTCACCTCGGCCCAGATCGCCGCCGAGGTCAAGCTCGAGGTGCTGATCCGCCGCGGCCGCCTGGCCGACGCCCAACTCGCCGCCGAGCAGGCCCGCTACCGCACCGTCCAGTACGCCGAGACGCTGCGCCGCGCACTCGACGCCACCCGCCGCAACGTCCGCGCGGTCGACTGGATGCGGGCGATCCCCGACCTCATCGACGAGGCTCTGGACCACATCGCCGACCGCTACCGGCACGAGAACGCGATTCTCACCAACATCCGCAAGGCCCGCGACGAGGCCGAGGATCCGGAGCACAAGCGCCGCGCCGCCGAGCTGGTCGACATCGTCAAGGACTGCATCCGCCGCCACACCCAGCTGCAGACCCGCCTGCTGGAGGCCGGCCCGCTGTTCCGCGCCGAGCAGGACCGCCAGGCCTTCGCCGCCCCCGGCGCCCGCAGCGGCATCGACCTGTACGGGCAGCTGCTCGCCCCCGTGCTGAGGCTGCCGATAGAGCAGGCCGTCCGCCCCACCGACGCCTTCTTCGCCCGCGGCGCCGGCCTGCGCACGCCCGTCGCCGTCCGGGTCACCGACCTGGTCGACCTGCTGCTCACCCCGCCGGTCGAACGCGAACACCTCGGCGCCGAACTGCCCGACCCGGACCTGGTCGCCACCCCGGACGACAGCCGCTTCTCCGAAGCCCAGCTGGAATCCGCCCTGGAGCTGCTCGACCTGCCCCCGGACGCCCCCCGCCGGCTCTCCGGCCTGCTCGCCGACGCCCGTCGGCGGGACCCCGAACTCCCCTACCTGGTCGCACTCCTCGCCGTGCACGCGGCCAGCCCGCCGGTCGGCACCGCCTACCGCCAGGGAGAGGAGCGGCTGCTGTTCGCGGTGGACGACGGCACCCCGCTGCGCGACCCGGAGTTCGGCGGCGCCGACCTCATCGTCGGCAGCGCCCTGCTCGACGCGGCCGGCATGGCCGCCGACCGCAAGGACGCCGGCTGACCAGCCGGACCGCCGACGGCACCGCCCACCCCGGGCGTCCCCGGCACCCCAGGCACCGACCCCCGCAACCGACCTCCCAGGCACCGACGTTGACGCACCGCCAGAGCACCCCCGACAGCAGCAGCCCCGAGGAGCACCGCCCGTGACGACCCCCCACGACACGTCCTGGGCGCCCGAGACCGAACCCGCGGCCCCCGCGCCGATCACCCCGGCCGACGTCGCCGACGCCGCCCGGCTGGTCTCCTTCGGCCTCCAGGCCAAGCTGCTCCCCGCCCGCGACGCCGAGTACGCCGAACTCGTCCGCCGCCACCGCGAGGACCCGCCGTTCGCCCGCCTCGCCGACGCCATCGCCACCGGCATGGGCCTGGTCGTCCTGGAGGTCTCGCCGCGCGCCGGCATGGCCGTCGCCGCCGCCGAGGACTCGCTGTTCGCCGTCCGGATGGGCGACTACTCGCGCCGCGCCGCCTCCGAGACCACCGACCGCTTCCTGCACGGCCTGGCCCACCTCGCCGTCGCCGCGATGGCCTTCCCCCGCCCCGAGGACCTCGCCGACGACGGCTACCTCGGCCGGATCACCGTCAACGGCGTCGACTCCTTCGTCCGCCAGGCCTGCCGCCGCCTCGAGGAACAGGCCGACGCCGAGGGCGCCAACACCGACCCGGCCTCCGACGCCCCCGGCCTGGAGGCCGCCTGGCGGGTCTGGGCCCGGCGCACCGCCACCGGCGCCACCAAGGACGCCCGCCGCCTCTCCGGCTCCACCATCGGCATCGTGGCCAAGGCCGTCATGTTCCTGGTCGACTCCGGCTTCCTGCAGAAGGTCTCCGACGACGCCGGCGGCACCTACCGCACCACCGCCCGCTACCAGCTCCAGGTCCGCGACCTGGCCGGCAGCGCGGCCATGGCCGAACTGCTCGACCTCGGCATCGTCCCGGTCTCCGACGGCACCGCCAGCCTGCTGCCGCCGGACACCACCGACGAGCTGGTCGCCGACGCCGGCCTGCCGTTCCACTCGCTCTGACCGTTCCGACACTCCCACAGACCGCACGGAGAACCGCCGCACATGTACGAGCTCAACCGGGTCCGCCTCTACTCGATCGGACCGGCCGGCGCCCGATACGCCGACACGGTGCTCGACCTGCGCGGCGTCGGTGAGCCCGTCGCCGACCCCGCCCCGCAGCAGATCGGGCTGTTCGGCGAGGACACCGACGGCCCGATCCGCCGCCCGGCCCCGGCCGGCGTGCTCTTCCTGGAGAACGGCGGCGGCAAGTCCGTCCTGCTCAAGCTGATCTTCTCGGTGATGCTGCCCGGTCACCGCAACACCCTCGGCGGCGCCAGCTCCGGCGTGCTGCGCAAGTTCCTGCTCGCCGACGACTGCGGCCACGTCGCCCTGGAGTGGCAGCACACCGTCACCGGCGAGCTGATCGTCGTCGGCAAGGTCAGCGAGTGGCGCGGCCGGCAGGTCTCCTCCGACCCCCGCAAGTTCGCCGAGACCTGGTACTCCTTCCGCCCCGGGCCCGGGCTCACCCTCGACTCGCTGCCGGTCGCCGAACGGGTCAGCCTGGCCGGCGACCAGAAGGCCCGCGGCCGCCGCCGCACCATGAAGGGCTTCCGCGACGCCCTCACCGAGGCCGGCAAGGCCCACCCCTACCTCGACCTGGTCTTCGAGGACGGCCACGACCGCTGGACGGAGCACCTCGGCGAGCTCGGCCTCGATCCCGAACTCTTCCGCTACCAGCGCGAGATGAACGCCGACGAGGGTGAGGCGGCCGGCCTGTTCGCGGTCAAGCACGACAGCGACTTCACCGACCTGCTGCTGCGCGCCGTCACCGACACCCGGGACACCGACGGCCTCGCCGACCTGGTGCACGGCTTCGCCGCCAAGCTCGGCCGGCGCGCCGAACTCACCGCCGAACGCGACTTCACCGCCGGCTCGCTCGACCTGCTCGAGCGCATCGTCGAGGCCACCGCCGCCCGAGAGACCGTCCGCGAGGCCCACCGCACCGCCGAGCGCCGCACCCGCCGGCTCGCCCACGCCCTCACCTCCCGCGCCGCCGCCGAACGCGACCGCGCCCAGGACCTCGCCATCGAGGTGGCCGCCGCCGCGAGCGCCGTCACCGCCGCCGAGGCCGACCGCACCCGGCACGGCCTGATCGCCGACGAACTCGCCCACCGGCACGCCACCCTGAGCCTCGCCGCGGCCACCGCCGAGGCCGCCGCACTGCGCCGCGAACTCATCGACGCCCGCACCCTGCACTCCGCCTGGCAGGCCGCCGAGGCCGTGCTGCGCCAACGCGCCGCCGCGGACCGGGTGGCCAGGGTCGCCGCCGCCATCCGCGAGGCCGAGCTGGACGCCGCCCCCGCGCTCGCCGCCCGGGCCGCCGCCGCCACCGCCCTCGCCCGCGCCCTGGAGGCCGCCGCCGCGGCCGCCGAGTCCCGCGCCGACACCGAGGAGCAACGCGCCGGCGAACTCCAGGAGGACGGCGCCAAGGCGCAGTCCGAGGCCACCGAGGCCGCCACCGCCGCCCAGAAGGCCCGCAGCGAGGCCGAACACCTGCGCCAGCGCCTCGCCGAGGTCGAGCAGGAGACCGCCGCCGCCGTCGAGGCCGGCTTCATCGACGCCGACGGCGACGTCGACCCGGCCCGCGCCGCCCTGCACGCCGCCGACGTCGAGAAGGCCGCCGCCGCGGCCCTCGCCCAGGCGCGCGCCGCCGCCGAGGCCTCCGCCGCCCGGCTGCGCGAGGCCGCCGCCGCCACCTCTCGCGCCGAACTCGCCGCCGAGCGGGCCGGAGACGCCCGCAAGGCAGCCGCCCGGGCCCTGGCCGCCGAACAGCGCACCGCCGCGCTGCTCGCCACCGAGCAGCGGCTCGCCGACCTGCTCTCCCTGACCCCCGCACCCACGGACTGGAGCGAGGACGGGTCGGGCGCCGAGGAGGACGCCGGCTTCCTCACCCCCGCCGTCCTCGACCGCAACGCCGAGTACCTGCGCGAACTCCTCGACGAGGCCATCGCCACCGCCGAGCGCACCCTGTTCGACCTGCGCACCGCCGCCGCCGACGACGCCCGCATCCTCGCCGCCCTCGGCGACGGCGGTCTGCTGCCGCCCGGCCCCGACGTGCTGGCCACCGTCGAGTACCTCGCCGAGCACGGCATCCCCGCCCTGCCCGGCTGGCGCTACCTGGCCCAGTCCGTGGACCCGGCGGACCACGAGGCGATCCTCGCCGCCCGCCCCGAACTGGTCGACGGCGTGGTCGTCACCGACCCGGCCTCGCTGGAGCGGGCCCGCGAGACCCTCCAGGCCGCCGCGCTGCTGCCCCGCTCCACGGTCGCCGTCGGTGCCGCCGCCTCGCTGGTCGCCCCGATCACCGACGAGCCCGCCTTCTTCCTGGTGCCGCCGAACCCGGCCATGCACGACGAGTCCGCCGCCGACGGCGAGCGGCGCGAACTGCGCGCCCGGGCCGGCGCCCGCGAGGAGCACATCCGCGAACTCGCCGGCCGCCTCGGCGCCGACCGTGCCCTCGCCGCCCGCCTCGCCTCCTGGCACGCCAGCTGCCCGCCCGGCACGCTCGCCGAACTCGCCGCCGCCGCCGAGGCCGCCCGCGAACACGCCGAACAGGCCGCCGCCGCCCTGGCCACCCTGCGCGCCGAGCACGACGAGGCCGAGACGGACCACGCCACCGCCGCCGCCGCCCACGAGGAGCACCGCGAGGCCGCCCAGCGCGCCCGCCGCCGCGCCGACGCCCTCTCCGGCCTCGCCTTCCGCCTGCGCGAACGCGCCAACTGGAGCCGCCGACAGCGCGAGCTGGCCGAGGACGCCGCCGAGTGCGACCGCCGCCAGGCCGTCTGCGCCGAACGCGCCCGCACCTGCGACGAGGACCGCCGCGCCGCCCAGCGCGCCGCCGACGACGCCCGCCGCACCGCCCGCGCCCTGCGCGCCGAGCGCGCCGAGATCTCCGCCGCCGAGCAGACCGACGAACCCGTCGGGCCGACCGCCCCGGTCTCCCTGCCCGCCCTGCGCGAGGCCTACCGGGCCGCCTCCCAGCTGTACGAGAAGGTCGGCGTCGGCGCGGACCTGCGCGCCGAACAGGCCCGCGCCGAGGGCGACGAGGCCGCCGCCGCGGCCGAGCTCGACCGCCTCACCAACAAGGTCCGCACCCGGGCCGAGGAACTCCTCGGCAGCCCCGACGGCGCCGACGGCCCCGCCCGCCAGGCCGCCGCCGCCCGCGCCGAGGAGCTGGTCGCCACCATCGAGGCCCGTTCCGCCGCCGCCAGCGAGCAGCTCGGCCGGCTCCGCGGCGAGGTGGAGCGCTCCGCCCCGGCCGACGGCGAGGCGCACACCGAGCTGCCCGAGGAGCTCGTCCCCACCGACCCCGAGCACGCCCAGACCCTGCTGCGCGCCGCGACCAGCCGCCTGGCCGAGTGCCGCGAGGCCGTGGACGCCGCCCGCACCGTCCACGCCGACCTCCAGCGCACCTTCGACGCCGCCCAGTCCGCCGCCGCCGGCTTCGACGAGCTGGCCGGCCAGCTGCGCGACGGCCTGCGCGACCACCAGGACGACCCGGACGAGCCCGCCGAGCCGTACCTCGGCTCCCTCGCCGAGGCGCGGAACGCCTGCACCGAGGCCCGCCGCAGCCTGCGCACCGCCGTCGGTGAGCTGTCCTCCGCCGAACTCGCCGTCCGCGACGCCTCCGACGCGCTCGTCCGGCACGCCAACGCCGCCCGCTACGAGGCCGTCCGCACCCCGGCCCGCCAGCAGATCCGCGAACTGCCCGCCTCCGCGCTGCCCGAGCACGCCGCCGCCTGGGCCGCCGCCTTCGCCCCCCGGCTGCGGGTGCTCACCGACGAACTCGCCCAGCTGGAGCGCAACCGCGGCTCGATCGTGGACCGGCTGCGCGGCCTGGTCGAGTCCTCGCTCACCACCCTGCGCGCCGCCCAGCGGCTCTCCCGGCTGCCCGAGGGCCTGGGGGAGTGGTCCGGCCAGGAGTTCCTGCGGATCCGCTTCGAGGACCCCGACCACGCCACCCTGGTCGAGCGCCTCGGCGAGGTCATCGACGAGGCCACCCGGGCCGCCGTCAAGAAGAACAGCGACCTGCGCCGCGACGGCATGTCCCTGCTGCTGCGCGGCGTCGCCGCCGCGATCGGCCCCAAGGGCGTCAGCGTCGAGATCCTCAAGCCGGACGCGGTGCTGCGCGCCGAACGGGTCGGCGTCGGCCAGATGTCCGACGTCTTCTCCGGCGGCCAGCTGCTCACCGCGGCCATCGCGCTCTACTGCACGATGGCCGCGCTCCGCGCCAACGACCGGGGCCAGTCGCAGCTGCGGCACGCCGGCACGCTGTTCCTGGACAACCCGATCGGCCGCGCCAACGCCACCTACCTGCTGGAGCTCCAGCGCGCGGTGGCCGACGCGCTCGGCGTCCAGCTCATCTACACCACCGGCCTGTTCGACACCACCGCGCTCGCCGAGTTCCCGCTGGTGATCCGCCTGCGCAACGACGCCGACCTGCGGGCCGGGCTCAAGTACATCTCGGTGGAGGAGCACCTGCGCCCCGGACTGCCGGCCCAGCAGGACCCGGACGGCCCGACCATCCACGGTGAGATCACCGCCACAAGGATGTTCAAGCGCCCGGCGGAGGTTCCCGCGCAGGCGTGAACTCACTAGCGTGATCGGCATGCTGACGATTGCGCACCTGAGTGACATCCACCTCGGCCAGGACCACCGCCGGGACCGCGGCGAGCGGGCCCGGCGGCGGGCCGAGCAGGTGATGGCGTACCTCGACGCCCTGCCCGGCCCACTGGACGCGGTACTGGTGACCGGCGATCTCGCCGACCACGGCCTGGCCGCCGAGTACGAGCAGGTGGCCGAGGTGCTGGCCTCCCGGCACCCGGTGCTCACCTGCCCCGGCAACCACGACGTCCGGGAGCCCTACCGGCAGGTGCTGCTCGGCGGGGCAGCGGGCGAGGAGGGCCCGATCAACCGGCTCCACCAGTTCCCCGGCGCCGACGTCCTGATGCTCGACTCGTCCGTCCCCGGGCAGGACGACGGCCTGCTGGACGGGGGGACGCTGGACTGGCTGGACACCCGCCTGGCCGCCGGACGCACCGACCTGCCGGCCCTGATCGCCTTCCACCACCCGCCGGCGGAACTGCACCTGCCGATGGTCGACGGGATCCGCCAGTTCGGCGAGGCGGACCTCGCCGGGGTGCTGCGGCGCCACCCCCGGGTGGCCGCCCTCCTGTGCGGCCACTCCCACACGGCCGCCGCGACCACCTTCGCCGGCCTGCCGCTGCTGGTCGCGCCCGGCGTGGTGTCCACCGTCACCCTGCCCTGCGAGGGCGGCTCCGGCATCTCCTTCGACCACCCGCCGATGCTCGCCTTCCACGTCCTGGACGGATCCGGCCGGATCACCACCCACTACCGGACCGTCCCGGCCTAGAGCCAATGCCGGTGACTTTGGTGTCTGTGGCTCGTTGGTTGTGGTGTGGCAAGGGTGGGGCAGGTCAAGTCGCCTGCGGGTGAGCGGTTGTCGGAC
>NZ_JBEPAK010000265.1:0-9406 GCF_040298565.1 Kitasatospora sp. NPDC001539
CGGCCTCGGAGCCCGCCGCCCGGGCCGGCTCCGCCGCGCCGAGCAGGGCCGGCGAGGCGTAGCGGGACCAGGACAGGCAGCCGTCGGGCGGGCAGAACTCGGGGCGGCGCGGGTCGTGCCCGAGCTCGCGCAGCTTGGTCCGGACGGAGTCGGGCGTACGGCCGAAGCGGGCGGCGATCCGGGCGACGGTCTCGCCGTCGTGGAAGCGCCGGACCAGCTCCTCCTCGTGCTGCGGCACCCAGGGGGCGCCGTGGCCGGGGTAGAGCTCGCGCAGCACGTCACGGTCGGGGATGGGCTCGGAGACGTCGGCGACGATCGCCAGCGCCCGCAGCGCGCGGTTGAGCGCGATCCGCAGCGAGGCGACGTCCTCGACCGGCAGGCGGAGCTTGCCCGAGGCGAGCGGCGCGGCGGCCGCCCCCTCGCGCCAGCCGGTCAGGGTGAGGGTGACCTCGCGGTCGTCGTCGCTGGCGAGTTCGATCCGGAAGACCTTGTCGCCGAGCGGGAGCTCGTTGAGATGACGGAATGCCATGGCAGGACCCCCAAGTGTCGCGCCAGGTACGCACCTTGAGGGTGCGTCCTGAACACCTTCATTCTCTCCCGGGGGTCTGACAGTCCGGCCGTCCGAAGGGCCCGCTCAGCCCTTCTCCATGAAGGCCGCGCGGTCCTCGTCGAGCAGGCTCTCCAGCGCGGTGCGCAGGTCGGGGTGGCCGGCGAGGTCAGGGTCCTCGGCGACCAGCCGGGTGGCCTCGGTCCGGGCGGTGAGGATGACCTCCTCGTCCTCCAGCACCGACAGCACCTTGAGCGAGGACTTCACACCCGACTGCGCCTGGCCCAGCACGTCGCCCTCGCGGCGCTGTTCGAGGTCGATCCGGGACAGCTCGAAGCCGTCCAGGGTGCCCGCCACCGCGTCCAGCCGGGCCCGGGCGGCGCTGCCGCCGGGCATCTCGCTGACCAGCAGGCACAGGCCGGCCGCGCTGCCCCGGCCGACCCGGCCGCGCAGCTGGTGGAGCTGGGAGACGCCGAAGCGGTCGGCGTCCATGATGACCATCGCGGTGGAGTTGGGGACGTTGACGCCGACCTCGATGACGGTGGTGGCGACCAGGACGTCCACCTCCCCGGCCGCGAACCGGCGCATCACGTCGTCCTTCGCCTCCGGGGCGAGCCGGCCGTGCAGGATCTCCACCCGCAGCCCGCTCAGCGGTCCCTTGACGAGCATCTCGGCGGTCTCCACCACCGAGAGCGGGGGCCGCCGCTCGTCGGTCGCGGCGCCGAGGTCGGCGACCTCCTCGAAGTCCTCCTCGGCCGCCCGGCGCTTGCGCTTCGGCTCGCCCTTCGAGCCGGCCGCCGGCTCCTCGTCCCCGATCCGGGGGCAGACCACGTACGCCTGGTGGCCCTTGGCGACCTCCTCGCGGACCCGTTCCCAGGCCCGGCTGAGGAAGTTGGGCTTCTCCAGCGCCGGGACGACGTGGGTGGAGATCGGCGAGCGTCCGGCCGGGAGCTGGTCCAGGACGGACGTCTCCAGGTCGCCGAAGACGGTCATCGCGACGGTGCGCGGGATCGGGGTGGCGGTCATCACCAGCAGGTGCGGCGGCTGGTCGCCCTTGGCCCGCAGCGCGTCCCGCTGCTCGACGCCGAAGCGGTGCTGCTCGTCGACCACGACCAGGCCGAGGTCCTGGAACTGGACCTTGTCCTCGATCAGCGCGTGGGTGCCGATGGCGATCCCGGCGTCCCCGCAGGCCATGTCGAGCAGCGCCTGCCGGCGGGCGGCGACGCCCATCGAACCGGTCAGCAGCACCACCCGGGTGCCGAGGTCGGAGCCGCCGAGCATGCCGCCCTCGGCGAGGTCGCCCATCATCTCGACGATCGAGCGGTGGTGCTGCTGGGCCAGCACCTCGGTGGGGGCGAGCAGCACGGCCTGGCCGCCCGCGTCCACCACGGCGAGCATGGCGCGCAGCGCGACCAGCGTCTTCCCGGAGCCGACTTCGCCCTGGAGCAGGCGGTGCATCGGGTGCTCGCTCGCCAGGTCGGCGGCGATCTCGGCGGAGACCTTCCGCTGGCCCTCGGTGAGGGTGAACGGCAGCCGGGCGTCGAACGCGTCCAGCAGCCCGCCCTCGCGGGCCTTGCGCGGCTTGGCGGGCAGGGCGGAGTCCGCGGCCCGGCGCTGGGCGAGGGCGACCTGCAGGACGAAGGCCTCGTCCCAGCGCAGCCGGCTCTGGGCGCGCTCGCGGTCGGCGTGGCTGCGCGGGCGGTGGATCAGCTCCAACGCCTCGG
This sequence comes from Kitasatospora sp. NPDC001539, assembly GCF_040298565.1. Classification (NCBI taxonomy): domain Bacteria; kingdom Bacillati; phylum Actinomycetota; class Actinomycetes; order Kitasatosporales; family Streptomycetaceae; genus Kitasatospora; species Kitasatospora sp. NPDC001539. The sequence goes on from NZ_JBEPAK010000265.1 coordinate 2,272, forward strand.
GCAGCGGGATGAGGTCGTGCCGCTCGCGCAGCTCGGCGGGCAGCGGTTCGCCGACGTCGCCGAGGTGCTTGGTGAGCGCCGTCTCGATGCAGATCGACAGCTTCCAGCTGGGCATCTGGGCACTGGCGCCGTAGACCGGGATGAGCCGGCCGGCGAACTGCCGGGCGGCGTCCGATCCGGCGTCCTCGTCGAGCAGCTGATAGTCGGGCGAGACCAGCTGACGGGTGCGGTTGAAGACGCCGACCTTGCCCGCGAAGAGGCCCTGGGCGCCGGGCTTGAGCTCCTTCTGCCGCCAGCCCTGGTTGAAGAAGACCAGCGAGAGCCGGCTGCGGCCGTCGGTGACCACGACCTCCAGGCGGTCGCCCTTGCGGCCGCGGAACGGGATCAGGGTGACCTTCTCGATCCGGGCCAGCACGGTGACGTGCTCGTCCACCTCCAGCTCGTCCAGGCTGGTGAGCTGGCCGCGCTCGACGTAGCGGCGCGGATAGTGGTGCAGCAGGTCCCCGACCGTGCGCAGCTTGAGGCTGTCGGCGAGCACCTTGGCGGTGCGGTCGCCGACGAGCTTGGTCAGTGGTTCATCGAGAGCGCCCATCAGGCCCTTGTTTACACCACGGCACCGACGAACCGGGCCTCACCGGAGGCGACCCGCACGGCTCACCCGGCTCGCGCGCTCACTCGACCCCGATGAGCAGCGGGGTCGACTCCTGCCCGCCGTGGAAGACCACCGCGTCCACCTCCGGCCGCTGGTGGCGCACGTGCGCGACCAAGCGGTCGGCGAGCGTCGGATCGGCGCCCTCGCCGAGGATCAGGGTGACGAGTTCGCCGCCCGCGCCGAGCATCCGGTCCAGCACGCTCTCGGCGACCTCGGCCAGTCCGCCGCCGATCACCGCGACGTCGCCGTCGATCAGGCCGAGCACGTCCCCGGCCTGGCAGACCCCGGCCATGGTCCAGGACTCCCCCTCGGCGAACGCGAGTTCGGCGTACCGGGTGGCCCCGGCGGCGGAGGTCATGGCGACCACGTCCTCGTCGAAGCGGCGGCCGCCCTCGTGGACCGCGAGCGCGGCGAGGCCCTGGACCGGCGAGCGGGTCGGCAGGACGGCGATCCGCACCCCCTCCTCGCGCAGCTGGTCGGCGGCGGCCCCGGCGGCGGCGCGCAGTTCGGGGTCGTTGAGCAGCAGGACCACCTCGCGGGCGGCCGAGCGGCGGACGGCGTCGGCGAGTTCGGCGCTGGCCGGGCGGCGGTCCGGGTCGGCGTGCAGGGCGACGGCGCCGGCCTGCTCGCAGAGTTCGGCGAGGCCCTCGCCGGACACCACGGAGAGCACCGCGCGGGTCCGCTCCTCGCGCTCGCCGGGCTCGGCGGCGGCGCCGGAGCGGGCGGCGGCCTCCGCGAAGTGGGTGATCCGGATCTGGTGCGGCCGGCCGGCCTCGACCCCGGCCTCCACCGCGGCGCCGGCGTCGTCCACGTGGACGTGCACGTTCCACAGGCCGTCGCCGCCGCCGATCACCAGGGAGTCGCCGAGCGCGCCCAGCCGCTCGCGGAGCGCGGGCAGCGCCTCGTCGGGGGCGTCCAGCAGGTAGATGACCTCGAAGGCGGGGTGCCCGGGGCCAGGCGGCCGGACGTGCACCTCGCAGCTCTCGGCGGCCCGCAGGTCCCCGCGCAGCGCGACCGGTCCCATCGGCTGCTGCCCGGCGACGGCGTCGGCGAGGGCGCCGAGGACGGTCACCAGGCCGCGCCCGCCGGCGTCCACCACCCCGTTCTCGGCGAGCACGGCGAGCTGCTCCGGGGTGTGCCGCAGGGCGTCCCGGGCGGCCCGGTAGGCGGTGTCGGCGACCTGCGCCAGCCCGTCCCCGGCCCGGACGGCCTCCCGGGCGGCGACCCGGGCGACGGTCAGCAGGGTGCCCTCGACGGGCTCGGCGACGGCCTGGTAGGCGGAGTCGGCGGCCCGCTGGAGGGCGGCCCGCAGCTGGTCGGCGCCGCCGCCCTCGGCGAGCGTCTCGGCGGTGCCGCGCAGCCACTGGGCGAGGATCACCCCGGAGTTGCCCCGGGCGCCGAGCAGGGCGCCCCGGGCCATCGCCTGGACCGCGTCGGCCAGCCCGGGGGCCGGGTCGGCGGCGGGGTCGGTGAAGCGGCTCTCCACCTCGGCGGCGGCGGACTCGACGGTCAGGTAGAGGTTGGTGCCGGTGTCGCCGTCCGGGACGGGGTACACGTTGAGCGCGTCGATCTCCTCGCGGGCCTGGCCGAGCGCGCGCAGGGCGAGCTGGCACCAGGTGCGCACGGCCGGTGCGTCGAGCGTGTGCAGCACCAGGTCTCCTCCGGATGGGACGCCGGTACGGCCTGGCGGGCAGCGGCACGCTCAGGGCAGCGGCGAGGGGTGGTACCGGCAGGTTATCGGGGCCGGGGTGGGGCCGCCCGGACCGGCGACCGCAGCGATCACTCGGCCGGTCATGGTAGTTTCGTGGGACGGAAGCAAGCGTTGTATGCTCTTCCGGTTGCCTGGAACCGTCCAGGCTCACCCCCTTGTCCGGTCCGGTCCACGTGAGTGTTCTGGTGGGTGGGCGGGGTTTTCGAAAGTAACTGATCTGAAGTCTTGGAGTGACTCCTGTGGCTGCCAACTGCGACGTCTGCGGCAAGGGGCCGGGCTTCGGCAACAGCATCTCCCACTCTCACCGCCGTACCCCCCGTCGTTGGAACCCCAACATCCAGACGGTGCGCGCTGTGATTGGGCGGACGCCGAAGCGGCTCAACGTCTGCACCTCGTGCATCAAGGCCGGTAAGGTCTCGCGCTGACGCGCAGACCGGCATGCCGGTCCTCCAGTGAGCCGGTTCATCCTCGGATGGACCGGCTTCGCTGTTTTCCGGGCCGGACGCGCCGTCCGGACGTGACCGTGGTGGGCGGGCTCCCCTGGGGGCCCGCCCACCACTGTCGTCCGCGCCGGTCCTGCGCCCCCGCGCCTTCCGGCCGGGCGCTCCCGGCGTCGGCCCGCGGGCGGGGGTTCGACGACGGGCCCTAACGCCAGCGCCAGGCGTGGTCGACCGGGCCGATCCCGGCACCCAGGGCGAAGCCCCCGGCGATCGCGCCGGTGATGTACTCCTTGGCCGAGCCCACCGCCGCGGGCAGCGACTCGCCCCTGGCCAGGCCGGCCGCGATCGAGCTGGCCAGGGTGCAGCCGGTGCCGTGGGTGTGCCGGTTGTCGTAGCGCGGCGCCCGGTACCAGTGCACCTCGTCGGGCCCGCCGTACAGCAGGTCCGCGGCCTCGCCCTCCAGGTGGCCGCCCTTGACCAGCGCCCAGCGCGGCCCGAGGTCGACCAGTGCCCGGGCGGCGTCCAGCATCTGCGACTCGTCCTCGACGGTGCGGCCGGTGAGCTGGGTCACCTCGTGGAGGTTGGGGGTGACGACGGTGGCGACCGGCAGCAGCCGCTCCCGGACGGTGGCCACCGCCTCGGCGGCCAGCAGCGCGTCCCCGTGCTTGGAGACGCCGACCGGGTCGACCACCACCGGGGCGTCCACCGTCGACAGCAGCTCGGCGACCGTCTCCACCAGGGCGGTCGAGGCGAGCATGCCGGTCTTCACGGCCTGCACCCCGATGTCGTCCACCACGCTGCGGAACTGCGCCCGGACCGCCTCGGCGGGCAGTTCCCAGTAGCCCTGGACACCGAGCGAGTTCTGCGCGGTGACGGCGGTGATCACGCTCATGCCGTGCACGCCGAGGGCGAGCATCGCCTTGAGGTCGGCCTGGATGCCGGCGCCGCCGCCGGAGTCGGAGCCGGCGACGGTGAGCACGCGGGGAGGTGCAGTCGAAACCATGGGGTCAACCTACCCCCGCCGGTTCACAGCACCGCTTCGGACTCCGCCCAGCGGGCCTCCGGCACCGTCTTCAGCCGGGTCACCGCGTCGGCGATCGGCACCAGCTCGATGGCGCCGCGGCGCAGTGCGGTGAAGTGCCCGAAGGCGCCCCGGTGGACGGCCTCCACCGCGTGCCAGCCGAAGCGCGAGGCGAGCACCCGGTCCCGCGCGGTCGGGGTGCCGCCGCGCTGGACGTGGCCGAGGATGACCGGCCGGGCCTCCTTGCCGAGCAGGTCCTCCAGCTCGTGGGCGAGCCGGTTGCCGATCCCGCCGAAGGTCCGGTGCCCGAACTGGTCGACGTCGCCGTGGTCGAAGCGCATGGTGCCGGGCTGCGGGGCGGCGCCCTCGGCGACGGCGATGATGGCGAACTTCTTGCCGCGGGCGAAGCGGTCCTCCACCATCCGGGCCACCACCTCGATGTCGAAGGGCTTCTCCGGGATCAGGATGCCGTGCGCGCCGCCGGCCATGCCCGCGGTGAGGGTGATCCAGCCGGTGTGCCGTCCCATCAACTCGACCACCATGACGCGCTGGTGGGACTCGGCGGTGGTCTTCAGCCGGTCGATCGCCTCGGTCGCGACGTGCACCGCGGTGTCGAAGCCGAAGGTGAAGTCCGTGGCGTCGATGTCGTTGTCGATGGTCTTGGGCACCCCGACCACCGGCAGCCCGGCGTCGCTGAACCGCTTGGCCGCGGTGAGCGTGCCCTCGCCGCCGATCGCGATCAGCGCGTCGATGCCGATGTCCCGGGCCAGCGTCTTCGCGTTCTCCACCGCCCAGGCGATCCGCTCCCGCTGCACCCGCGCCGAGCCCAGGATGGTGCCGCCGAGGGTGAGCAGCCCGGTGACGTCGTCGTGCGAGACCGGCCGGGTACGGCCCTCGATCAGGCCGAGGAAGCCGTCCTCGATGCCGACGATCTCGTCCCCGTGCACGTCCGTTCCGCGGTGCACCACCGATCTGATCACCGCGTTGAGGCCGGGGCAGTCGCCGCCGCTGGTCAGTACACCGATGCGCATGTGTGGTGTGCTCCCGCTCGCAGTGGACATCAGAACACCCGCGCGCCGGACGGGCGGGCGGGCTCGGATGCCGCAAGCCTACGCAAAACGCACCCCCGAAGCCCGTCCGCCGCACGCCCGGAGCGTCATCTGCCGCACCGGCGTCCACTGCCCATCGGCCGGGCTCCGTACGCCAGTCGGTACCGGAGGTCGCCGGCAGCTCACTCGGCGAAGTGGTCCCAGCCGCCGACCCGGTCCCACGGCGCGCCGTCCACCGTCACCCGGCCGCTGCGCGAGCCCAGCGGACGACCGGTCACCTCGCCCACCACCCGCCAGCGGGCGGGGAGTTGGACACCGCGCGGGAAGGTGGCCACGATCGCGTGGTCCTCGCCGCCGGAGAGCACCCAGACCAGCGGGTCCACCCCGACCGCCTGGCCGATGTCGGCCATCTGCGCCGGGACGTCGAAGTCCGCGGCCTTGAGGTCGATGTCCACGTCGCTCGCCCGGGCCACGTGGCCGAGGTCGGCGACCAGCCCGTCGCTCACGTCGATCATCGAGGTCGCGCCCAACTCGGCGGCGGCCGGGCCCGCGTGGTACGGCGGCTCGGGCCGGCGGTGCGCCTCCACGAAGGCCCGCGGGGAGCGGAAGCCGCGCTGCAGGACGGTCAGCCCGGCCGCCGACCAGCCGAGCCAGCCGGTCACCGCGACCACGTCGCCGACCTGCGCGCCGGAGCGCGTCACCGCCGCGCGCCCCTGGAGGTCGCCGAGCGCCGTGATGGCCAGCGTGACGGTGTCGCCGCGCACCACGTCGCCGCCGACCACCGTCGCCCCGGCCACCTGGCACTCGTCGCGCAGCCCGTCCATCAGCTCGGTGGCCCAGGTGGTCGGCAGGTCGACCGGGGCGACCAGGCCGAGCAGTATCGCGGTCGGCACCGCGCCCATCGCGGCCACGTCGGCGAGGTTCTGGGCGGCGGCCTTGCGGCCCACGTCGTAGGCGGTCGACCAGTCCCTGCGGAAGTGCCGGTTCTCGATCAGGACGTCGGTCGTGGCCACCACCCGGCCGTCCGGGGCCTTCACCACCGCGGCGTCGTCCCCGGGACCGAGGTCGACCGCGTCGGTGAGCGGTACCCGGGCGGTCAGCTCCCTGATGAGGCCGAACTCGCCCAGCTCGCCCACGGTCCCCTGCATCTGCCGTCCTCTCGCGTTTCCATCCGGATCTGGCCCCCGCGCGCAGCGTACGCCCTTCGGGGGGTACCGAGGTCTCCCCTCCCCGGGCCGCTGCGCGGTAGCGTGGTGATCCAGTCTGCCGGTGAGCCCGTTCCCACCCTGTGCCCGACCGGGCGATCACGGCGGCGACCCCCGTTTCCGGCCGCCGGGAGGCACCTGTGGTACAGGCATACATCCTGATCCAGACCGAGGTCGGGAAGGCCAGCGCCGTGGCCGACACGATCGGCAAGATCCCCGGGGTCCTCACCGCCGAGGACGTCACCGGCCCCTACGACGTGATCGTCAAGGCCGAGGCCGAGACCGTGGACGACCTGGGCCGCATGGTGGTCGCCAACGTCCAGAAGGTCGAGGGCATCACCCGCACCCTCACCTGTCCGGTGGTCCACCTCTAGCCCCGGCTACCATCGGCGGGTGCCCAGAGAACTCCGCATCCCCAAGGTGCTGACCGCGCTGCCGGCACCGGTCCGCTGGCTGGCGGTGCCGGTCGCGCTGGCCTGCGCGGTCGTCCTGCTGATCGGGAGCTGGAGTTCGGCCGACCCGAAGGTCGAGGTGCCGCGGCCGAGCGGGCGGGCGGCGGACCACTGCCGCGCGCTGGCAGCGGCGCTGCCGCACGAGCTGCTGGGGCACGCCCGCCACGACCCGTCACCCGCCTCGCCGTACGTGGCGGCCTGGGGCGACTCGCCCCGGCTCGTGCTGCGCTGCGGCATCGACCGGCCGGAGGAACTGGACGGCGAGCACGCCACGGACTGGTCCCCGACCGTCGACGACGTCACCTGGTGGTCGCAGAAGCTCTCGGACGGCGGCTACCGCTTCGTGACGACCATGCGCGCCGCCTACGTCGAGGTGACCGTCCCGGCCGGAGCCGCGCAGAACCCCTTCGACCCGGCGGCCGCCCTGAGCGACCTCGTCAAGGCGAACATCCCGGGCTGACGCGCCCCGGCCTTCCCGCCCCGAGCGGGCGAGCACCAGCCCCGAGCGGGCGAGTAACAGCCCCGAGCCGAAGGGGCGCGCCGGTGCCGAAAGGGAGAAGCGAGGAGGCCCCGAGGGACGAGGGGCCTTGGAGCGCCGACCGTCG
>NZ_JBEPAK010000266.1:0-9303 GCF_040298565.1 Kitasatospora sp. NPDC001539
GTCGCACCGGCGTCGTGTCCGGGCCTCGCCCGCGCGGGGCCTGTGCCCGGTCGCGGCGGCCCGGTGAGGGGTGGGGTGGCGGCCCTCAGCGCCGCCACCCCCCGTTGCGTTCTCGGCAGCCGGGTCGGGGTTCGTTGAGCCAAACCCCACGGTGGGGTGAAGTCCGGTGGTGATCCCGGCGGGATTCTGCGGCTTTCCTGTGGATCGAGGGCCCTGGGCGGGGTGTTTCCGCCCGTGAGGGGGAGCGCCGCGGGTGGGGTCAGCCAGCCGCGAGGGTGTCGCGGAGCTTCTTCTTGTCGGGCTTGCCGACGGAGGTGAGGGGGATCTCCGGCAGCAGGTGGAGGGCCGCCGGGGCGTAGATCCGGCCCTTCTCGGCGGTGACGAAGGTGCGGAGGTCCTCCAGCTCGGGGTGGTGCCCCGGGGCCGGGACGACGGCGACGTGGACGTGCTCGGCCTCCTGGGCGTCGCGGACGCCGAAGACGGCGCACTGGGCGATCGCCGGGTGGGTGAGGAGGAGGTCCTCCAGTTCGGAGGGGTAGACGTGCCCGCCGACGACGATGATCTTGTCCTTGAGGCGGTCGGCCAGGTAGAGGTAGCCGTCCTCGTCGAAGTAGCCGATGTCGCCGGTGTTCAGCCAGCCGTCGCGCAGCACCTCGGCGGTGAGGTCGGGCCGCTTCCAGTAGCCGGCCATCAGGTTCGCCGAGCGGACGTGGATCTCGCCGGGTTCGCCGGTGGGCAGTTCGCTGCCGTCGGCGGCGCGGATCACCACGTCGATGCCGGGGAACGGGCGGCCGACGGAGAACTGGCCGCCCCGTCCGACGCGGTCGTGCTCCTGCGGGGTGAGGACGGAGATGTTCTGCGCCTCCGACATGCCGTAGGCGGCGACCAGGACGGGTCCGAAGACCTTGAGCGCCTCGCGGATGCGGGTGGGGGAGGAGGCGCAGCCGCCGTACATGATCCGGCGCAGGCTGGACAGGTCGGTGCGGGCGATCGCGGGGTGGTCCAGGAGCTGGTAGAGCAGCGGCGGCAGGACCCAGAGGTCGGTGATGCGTTCGCGCTCGATGGCGGCCAGCACCTCGCCGGGGTCGAAGGAGCGCTGGAGGACCACCGAGCCGCCGTGGTACAGCGTCAGGTCGGACACCACACCGGCGAGGTGGGCGAGCGAGGTGGCGGCGAGGAGGCGGGGCGCGCCGCCGTTCTCCGGGCCGTACGGGAGGTCGAAGGCGCTGCGGTAGGGGCCGTGCAGGCTGAGGATGCCCTTGGGGATGCCGGTGGTGCCGCCGGTGTGCCGGATGCTCAGGTCGTCGTCGGGGCCGACCCGGACGGCCGGGGCTTCCGCGGGGCGGTGGGCGGAGGCGGCGATCACGTCTTCGCCGATCGCGGCCGTGCCGTTTCCGTCCGTGCCGCTCCCGTCCGCGCCGTTTCCGTCCGCGCCGCTCCCGTCCGCGCCGCTCCCGTCCGTGCCGCTCGGGCCCGCGCTGACGGCCTCCGGTCCCGGCCCCAGCGTGAGGACGGTGGGCACATCGGTCAGGGCGAGCAACTCGGTTGCACCGGCGTACCGTTCGGCGTCCACGAGGAGCACGGCGGTGTCGACACTGGTGACGATCTCGGCGAGCACCGGGGCGCTCATGCCGTCGTAGAGGTTGACCACGCGGGCGCCCGCGAGTCCGGCGGCGTAGCGGGCGCTGAGCGCTTCGGCGGTGTTGCCGGTGAGCAGCGACACGGTCGTGCCGCGGGTGACGCCCCGGGCGATCAGCTCGTGCGCGAGCCGGTAGGTGGCGGCGGCGAACTCGCCGGCGGTGATGCGGAGGCCGTCGGGGGTGGTGAGGGCCGGTCGGGCGGGGTCGGAGGAGAGGGACCGGAGGATCAGGGCGGGGGCGCTGACGAACTCCGCATCGTTCATGGCCACTTCTTCTTTGTAGTTTGCAACCATACCGACCAGAGTAGCCCCACCTTCCCCTGTACGTAGCGGAGTTGAGCGTCGCGATTGCCGGGGTGCGCGCGGCACCCCCGGGCGGTGAACCGGGCGGCGGCCTGGGCGGTGGACCGGTCGGTCGCACAGGAAGTCGGGCGGGCCGACCTCCCGCGCGGTGCCGGGTCAGGCTCAGTAGCCGACGGTGAAGCGCCGCTGGACGAAGCGCGGCAGCTCCGCCTCGTCGACCAGGGCGACGGCGGCGTCCTCCGCCGAGATCCGGCTCATGCCGTCGGCATCCAGGACGGGCTGGTCCCCGCCGACGCGGAAGCGGCCGGTGCGCTCGCCGGGGCCGATCCGTTCGGCGGGGCTGAAGTACGTCCAGAGCCGGTTCGAGGTGCGCAGGACGTTCAGCGCCGACGCCGCCCGGGGCGGGATCGAAGAGGGCGGGGACGGCGACGGGTTCGACTGGGACGACTTCGACCCCGGCCTGCTCGAAAAGGTCCGCCCGGCGTTCCCCGCCCTGCCGCCGGCCGGAGTGGCGCTGGCCCTGCGGATCTGGGGCCACCTGCACGGGCTGGTCGCCCTGGAGGTCTACGGCCACCTGCGCGCCCAGACGTCCGCACCGGACAAGCTCTTCCGCGCCGAACTCGCGCAGCTGATCCGCTCCTTGGGGATCGACGCATAAACCGGCAGCCGCCCCGGCGGGAGCGGGGGCGGCGGCAGGTACTGCCCGCGACCCGGACTTCACCCGAATGCCCGGTACGCCGGGCGCCTCCCACCGGCCCGTGGACACTCGATGGGGGGCAGCAGCCGAACGCCTTCGCCCCAGGCCGGGCCCTTTCGAGGCCCTTTTCGAGGCTGCAGTCCGTGCGCCGACCGAAGGAGGCACGCGCATGAACCCCAGGCTCACCCCCATCACCCGCCGGACCGCCGGTACGGCCGCCGCGCTCCTGCTCGCGGCCGCCGGAGTCGCCGCAACGGCGCCACCGGCCTCCGCGGTACCGGCCACCGTGTTCACCCCGGGTTGGGACACCGCGAAGTTCCCGGCCGGCGAGCGCGTCCTGATCCAGACCGGCTGCCACACCTGGAACCTCATCGGCTGGAACCAGACCGCGGGCTGGCACGCGTACAACGACAAGCACCCGCCCACCGACCTCTTCCCGGCGGCCGGAGAGATCTACACCGGGGGCCGGTACAACGGCTACACCGACAAGGGGAAGTGGGCCGGCCTTCCCCAGGGCACCTACCAGGAGTACGACGCCCGGGGCTACGCGACCAGGCCCAAGCCCGCCCAGCGCGGCACGGCCCGCCTCGTCCGCGTCCAGCAGACCGGCGCGGTCTACTTCAGCCCCAACCACTACGACGGCTTCCGCCAGGTCACCGACTGCAACGCGCAGTGATCCGGCCCTGAGGACCGCCGTCCCAGCCGCGCCCCTCGCGGGCGGGGCCACCCCATGAGCCGCCGCCCGGGCCCTGAGCGCCCGGGCGGCGGTGTCTCCCCCACCACCAACGGGTTGGCCACCGCATCCTCAGGTCGATCGGCCGGACGGTCGGGAGGTGCGCGGGGCATCGGCGGGGTCGACTTCCAGAGCGCGGGGCGGGGTGTGGGGGGCGGCCTGGGCGCGGCAGTGGGTGAGCGCGGGCTTGATGCGGGGGTCGGGGTCGGGGGTGGTGGTGAGGAGCTCGCCGACGGTGACGAGGGTGGTCCAGTAGCGGGCGGGGTCGCCGGTGCGGGGGAGGGGACGGGCGGCGGTGAGGGAGAGGTAGGCGGTGGTGAGGTTGCCGGTGGTGAACCAGCGGGCGAGGCCGTGCTGGTGGCCGGCGCGGATGCCGCCCATGGCGTCGACGGCGGTGAGGAGGAGCTCGACGACGGTCTGTTCGGTGGGGGTGAGGGTGGCGGGGACGTCGAAGACGCCGAGGGCTTCGAGGAGTTCGCCGGTGTCGGCTTCGGAGCCGGCGCGGGGGCGGGCGAGGAGCGCGCGGTGGCAGTCGTTGAGCCGGCGGGTGGCTTCGGCGAGGGGGATGCCGAGGGCAAGGCAGACGGCGCGGGCGGCGTGCAGCGGGCGGCCGGTGCGGCGGGCGAGGAGGGTGTAGGCCTGGGCGGGGGTGGAGCCGTGGGCCAGGGCGCGGCGGGCGAGGGTGTCGAGGTGCGGGTTCATCGGGGGTGCTTTCACGCGGCGAGGAGGGGGTGGGCGGGGGCGACGAGGGCCCAGACGAACTTGCCGACGCCACCGGCGCGGGGGCAGCAGCCCCAGCGTTCGGCGAGTTCGTTGACCAGGAGGAGGCCGCGGCCGTGCTCGTCGGTGGGGGTGGTGGGGCGGAGGGCGGGGCGGCCGGTGCCGGCGTCGTGGACTTCGAGTCGGAGGCGGCCGTCGACGAGGGCGAAGCGGATTTCGATGAGGCGGTCCGTGGGGGCGTCGGAGTGCTGGACGGCGTTGGCGAAGAGTTCGCCGAGGAGGAGTTCGGCGATGTCCGCGTAGCGATGGCCGGTGGGGAGGGCGGACAGGTAGGCGCGCAGGAGGTGCCGGGCGAGGGGGGTGGACTCGGTGCGGGAGTCGAGGCGCGCGGCGAACGTGCGGGGGCGGTGGGTTCTGAGCATGGCGGAGTTCCTCGGGGGGCGGAGGGGGGAGCGCGACAGGCGCGCGCAATCACGCTGTGCATGCGGATGATTGCGTTCTGGTGTCAATCATCGGGGCTGCAGAGGTACCGTGACGCCAAATCAGCGTGCGGGACGCGTGGCGCACAACTGGGGGCAGTGATGGCACACCGGAAGAGCAAGCGGGGGACCACGGCGAGCTCCGCGATCATGTTCGGCGAGGAGATCCGCTACGCGCGTGAGGCGGCGGGCTTCACGCAGGGAGAGGTGGGCAAGCTCTTCCACTGCGACCGGACGGTGATCTCGCGGATCGAGAGCGGTCGGCGCAAGCCGTCCCTCGAGGAAGTCGAGGCGCTCGACCGGCTGTTCAACACCGGCGACCTGTTGAAGCGGTTGTACGGCCGGGTCGACTGGAACGCGTCGATCGAGCACCCGGACTGGTTCGAGGAGTATGTGGACCAGGAGGCGATCGCCATCGGGGTGCGGACGTACCAGGACAGCGTGATGTACGGCCTGTTGCAGTGCCCGCAGTACGCGCGTGCAGTCTTCGCGGCTGGCGATGCGGCGGGCAGCCCGGGCGAGGTCGAAGAGCAGACCCGGGCTCGACTCAGTCGGCAAAGGCGCTTCCTGGCGCCCGATGGGCCGTTGTTGCTCGTCATTCTCGATGAGAGCGCCGTTCGAACGGTGGTGGGCGGACCGGATGTGATGCGGTGCCAGATGGAGCACCTGCTCCGCGTGGCTCAGCTCCCGAACATCGTCATCCAAGTAGCGCCGTTCTCTCACCGACGGCTTGTCATCAACGCGGCTATGGTGTTGCTGGAGCTGCCGGACGGTCAACGCTTGGTCTACTCGGAGAGCCTTGACCAAGGGCACCTGAGCGATGCTTCCGAGACCGTGGCCAAGCACCAGCGTCGCTATGATCAGCTCCGTGCCGAATGCCTGTCGGAGAGTGACTCGCTCCGGCTGTTCGCCGATGCGCTGGAGGGTTTCAGAGATGATGAGCAAAGAGCTCGCCGGGGCCGCGTGGCGGAAGAGCAGCTACAGCGGCGACAATGGCGGCAACTGCATCGAGGTAGCCCTCGAATCCCTGCCCGGCGCCGTCCCGGTGCGTGACTCCAAGGACCCCCACGGCCCGGTCCTGGTCTTCCCCGCCTCGGCCTGGGAGTCCTTCCTCTCCGGTGTGCAGGCCGGCGACTTCCCGCTCGACTGACCGCCGACAGCACACTCACCGACCGGGCGGCCGCAGGCGCTTGACCTTGTCGATGAACCCGACCGAGACCTCCTCGTCCGGGGCCTCCGCCAAGGTGGCCGCGCTCGCCAGCGCAGCGGCTCCGAGGACGGGGTCGGCTCCGGCGTCCACGTGCACGGTGACCAGGCTGCGCCCGGCGGGCGGGGCGGGCTCGCGCGGGAACGTCACCTCCGACTCCACCAGGACCTCCGACGGGAGCCGGGGATCGTCCGTGGGGCCCGGACGGCGCTCGACCACGCCGAGCTTGCCGAAGTCCCGCACCATCGCGTTGATGTTCTCCAGGTACGGCGCGGGCAGCCAGCGCAGCCAGGTCCGACGCCTCCCGAACGCCGCCAGGCGGTCCGCGAGCGGCCGCGCGGTGTCCAGCACCACCTCGTAGTCCTCCTCCGCGAGCACGTGGTTGGGCACCCGCGCGGGCCAGAAGGTGGGCAGGTACGGGTCGTACGGGCCGAGACCGGAGCCGTACTCGTAACCGGCCCGGCAGCTGGCGGTGTCGGTCTGCCACGGCACCGCCATCCACCGGGTCAGGTCGCCGGGCGCCTGGCCGTACAGCGGGCCGTCGAAGGAGAGCGCCAGTTCCGGGGTGAGCGTCGGGCCGTAGGAGGGGTCGGGCTTGTCCGGGTCGCGGGGGCGGATCCGGAAGGGGGCGCTGTACATCGTGGTGTGCCGCATCGGCCAGGTGAGTTCGCAGCCGGGGTGGAAGGCGTCGGCGAGGCAGAACGACAGGGCCGCCCGGTCGAGGGTCGCGGGCCGGTCGGCGAACGGGACGTCGTCCAGGGTGGCGGGTGGCGTCGCGTGCGGGTCGTAGTCGTCGGTGAAGTCCCCGTCGGCCCACCGCTGGAGCAGCCGGCGCTGGAGTGCGGAGAGCGTCACGTGCTGCCGCACGGACTGGGGCGGGATGTTCATCGCGTCGCCGTACACCGCCGGCCAGGGCACGGGGGACATGCCGTCGCGGTCGTAGTCGCGGACGGCCAGCCAGGCCTGGCGGCGCAACTCCCGCCGCGCCGGGGACGGATCCGACAGGTCGTCGAGTCGGGCGAGCAGGTCCTCGCGCCCGTCGAATCCGAACTGGACGGCCAGGCCCTTGTTGACCCACTGCAGCTCGCACAGTGCACGTAGCACCGGCAGGACGTCCCTGGTGAACGACACCTTGGCGGGCTCGGGGAGGCGGCCTTCGGTGACGAAGGCGTCCCGGACGAGGTCGTACATGGTGCGCACGGAGGTGAGTTCGGGCGCGTAGCTGGGCGGGGCGGTGACCACCCAGGCGGGTTCGACCGGGATCGGGCGTCCGCCGATGCTCACTTCGGCGGTGACGGGGCCGTCCGAGACGTCGTCGTGCCAGCCGTCGTTGTTGGCGAAGGTGTCGGCGGGCTTGCCGTCCGCCGAGGCGGAGGCGCCACGGCCGCCGAGGAAGACCAGCCGGCCGCTGTCGTCGGTGCGCAGCTCGCCGAGGTAGACGGGCTCGCCCATGAAGGTTCCGGTGTCGAAGGCGTACTCCGGCCGGCCGGAGCGGTTGCGGCCGCGCACCCAGCGGGGGCCGGGGTCGATGACCAGGAGGTCCTTGCGCCGGTCGGCGGGGACGGTGGGGTTGCGTAGGTTGCTGGGGTCGGCCTGGGCCGCCTCCGGGATGTCCAGGGCGATCTGGAACTGGTACCAGGCGGCCTTGGAGTTGACGACGTGCACCTTCCAGCGCAGGTCGGCGTTGTCGGCGGTCAGTTCGGCGACCGGCTCGCCGGCGGCGTTGTAGCCGTACACCCGGAACCGCACGGCCTGCCGCTTCAGGGCGCCGGTGACGTCCTTGTAGCTGCCGACGGGCAGCGGCGGCGGGTCGTCGACCTCGGGGGCGAGCACGAAGTCGTCCATGGTGCTGTCGCCGACCCGGGCGATGCCGATCGCCGGGTGCACGGCGGCCCGGACGATCCGGGTGTCGCGGGCCGGCGGCGGGGTGAGCTGCGGGCGGGCCGGGCCGGGCTCGGCCGTGGGGACGCCGTTGACGTCGCGGCGCTGCTCGGCCGAGGCCGGGTAGACCGTGCGGCGGGCGTCGGAGATGCTGCCGACCGGGCGGTGTTCGGCCAGGCAGTGCCAGGGGTTGAAGGCGAGGTTCTCGCCGTACGCGGCCTGGCCCCGGGCGGAGACGTCCTGCTGCGGGAGGGTCAGCCGGGCGACCCGGACGGGCGGGCTCGCGGACTCCTCCCACCGCACCGTCGCCCGGTCCAGCGGCATCGCCTCGGCATCGGTGCGGAACTGGAGCATCAGGTCGAACGCGGCCGGGCCGGCCGCGAGCCGGTGGGCGAGGTCGGCGGCGAGGTAGCCCGGGTCCTCGTCGGGCGGGGTCGCGCCCGGGTCGGCGGGCTCACAACCGGCGGGTACCAGCTTGTACTTGACGAAGCGATCCGGCCCGAAGGCGTACGGCAGCACGCTCCAGTACGCGGCGGTCAGCGCGCTCGCCTCGAACGCGGCCATCGCGGCCAGGATCTCGGCGGTGACGGGGTGGGCCGCCAGGTACCGGTCGACATCGCCGTCGACGACACCGGCCCGGGTGAACTCGCACATGTCCTGGGCGGTGTCGACGAAGAAGACGTCGTGGTTCTGCAGCAGCAGGTCCTGGGTGCCGGCCTCGGCGTACCCCTCCAGCAGCTTTTGGCCGGGCACGCCGAACAGCTTGACGCCGATGCCGAGGGTGGTCCTCAGGTCGGGGCTGCCCGGCACCGTGTCGCTGGAGAACCGCACCCACGCGTCCAGGCCGCCCGGCCGGGTGCGGGCGGCCTCCAGGAAGCCGACGCGCAGGTCCGCCGGCAGGTCCTCGGCGACGGTGAGCGCGCCTCGGGCGACGCCGTGCGGCTTGAGGAACACCGGCCGCTTGACCGGGTCCTGGCCGCGAGCCGTCCGGGCGCCCTGGGTCAGGTCCACGAACATCTGCTTCAGGGCACCGGCCGGGTCCTCGGCACAGCCCGGCAGGGGCGGCGGCCCGGCGGCGTCGTCGAAGGGTTCGGGGGTCCTGGTCATGCTGCGCTCCCGTCGGTGCGATGGTGGGCCCTGGGGCGGTGGGCCGCTGGAGCCGACGCCGGGCTCGGCTTCCGGACCCCGGTCAAGCGTGCACAGGGCTGCGGCGGGCGGCGCGGCGAGCTACGCCCGAAACGAGCAGGGCCGGGGCCCGGCGCGGGG
This sequence comes from Kitasatospora sp. NPDC001539, assembly GCF_040298565.1. NCBI lineage: Bacteria > Bacillati > Actinomycetota > Actinomycetes > Kitasatosporales > Streptomycetaceae > Kitasatospora > Kitasatospora sp. NPDC001539. Next base: position 8,926 of record NZ_JBEPAK010000266.1, read on the forward strand.
CCGGTCACTCCAATCGGTCAGCAGCGCTGGCCCGGGGGCGGGCGCGGGTGGCAGCGTCGTCGGTGCCCTGGTGCCCTGGTGCCCTGGTGCCCTGGTGCCCCGGCGTCCCGGTGCCCTGGCGCCGTCCTGCCGTGCCGGCTTCCTCCGGGGCATCTCGTCGCCACCGGGCGGTGGTCAGAAGCACCCCTGGGGATGGTCTATGCTTAACCCATCACCCAGATGCGCGGGTGGCGGAATAGGCAGACGCGCTGGATTCAGGTTCCAGTGCCCGAAAGGGCGTGGGGGCCGACTGCTCCTGGAACGCAACTCGATCGGCTACGGCCCCAATCTCGGCGTCATCGAGTCCGTGCTGGCCACCGGCCCGCTCCCCCGCCCGGG
>NZ_JBEPAK010000267.1:0-9202 GCF_040298565.1 Kitasatospora sp. NPDC001539
TTGCGCAGGATCAGCGAGATGCGCGGCACGGTGGCGTTGCAGTACGCGTAGAGCAGCTTGGCGCCGTGCCGGATGATGCCGCCGTGCTCCTGGTCGACGCCGGGCAGGAAGCCGGGGACGTCCAGCAGGGTGAGCAGCGGGATGTTGAAGGCGTCGCACATCTGGACGAAGCGCGCGGCCTTCTCGCTGGCGTTGATGTCCAGCACGCCGGCCAGCGACTGCGGCTGGTTGGCGATGATGCCGGTCACGTGGCCGTCGACCCGCGCCAGCACGCACAGCACGTTGGTGGCCCAGCGCTCGTGGACCTCCAGGTACTCGCCGTGGTCGACGATCTCCTCGATCACCTTGCGCATGTCGTACGGGCGGTTGCCGTCGGCGGGCACCAGGTCCAGCAGGCTGTCGTTGCGGCGCTCGACCGGGTCGTCGGTGACGACGGACGGCGGCATCTCGCGGTTGTTCTGCGGCAGCAGCGACAGGAGGTAGCGGACCTCCTCGATGCAGGACTGCTCGTCGTCGTAGACGAAGTGGGAGACGCCCGAGACGCCGGCGTGCACGTCGGCGCCGCCCAGGCCGTTCTGGCTGATCTTCTCGCCGGTCACCGCCTGGACGACGTCCGGGCCGGTGATGAACATCTGCGAGGTCTCGCGGACCATGAACACGAAGTCCGTCAGCGCGGGGGAGTACGCGGCGCCGCCGGCGCACGGGCCGAGCATCACCGAGATCTGCGGGATGACGCCGGAGGCCTTGGTGTTGCGCTGGAAGATGCCGCCGTAGCCGGCCAGGGCGGTGACGCCCTCCTGGATGCGGGCGCCGGCGCCGTCGTTCAGCGACACCAGCGGGGCGCCGGCCGCGATGGCCATGTCCATGATCTTGTGGATCTTCTGCGCGTGGGCCTCGCCCAGCGCACCGCCGAAGATCCGGAAGTCGTGGGCGTAGGTGAAGACGGTGCGCCCGTGCACGGTGCCCCAGCCGACGATCACGCCGTCGGTGTGCGGCTTCTTGGCCTCCAGGCCGAAGCCCTGGGCGCGGTGCCGGCGCAGCGGCTCGACCTCGTGGAAGGAGCCCTCGTCCAGCAGCAGCTCGATGCGCTCCCGCGCGGTCAGCTTGCCCTTCGCGTGCTGGGCCTCGGTGGCCTTCTCGCTCGGGCCCCGCCGCACCTTCTCGCGGAGCTCGCGCAGCTCGGCGACCCGCCCGTGGGCGTCGGCCGGGACCTCGGGGACCTCGCCGCCGACCGGCGCCTCATGCACAACCGTCATCTCGAACCACTCCAAGGGTGAGGGAACTGTCCGACAGCCAACGTCTGCGTGCCCCCAGCTGCGAATCACTTTCTTCACTTATGACTGTACGAGGGGCCGTGCGCTGGTTTCGGCGTCGATTCCGTACAAGGTCGAGTTCGTTTAGCTGTGAGGGCTGGACAGAAACGGTCGGGCCGGGGTCTCAGCACTCGGTGCGTGTTCGAATACCGAGAGTTGTCGTGCGGACGATGGTCCGATGATCTGAGCATGAAGAAAAGTGCAGGTCAGGGCTGTCTCTCCCCAATGTAGGGCGGCCATCTAGGGTGGTGCTCAAGCAGCGCTCAAGTCCGTCCCGGCCCCGGGTCGGAACCGCGCGCCGGGGCCCTCAGTCGTAGGGAAGCGCCAAAAACACCGAAGCCCACCCGAGCCGTCCCGGGTGGGCTGTCCGAGGGAGCGTCCATCGGCTCCGATCAGCTCTTTCGACCGTCCTCCGGCTCGTCCCCGCCCCGCAGCTCCTCCTCGCGGCGGCGCAGATCGGCCTCCCACCGCTTCAGCATGTCCTCGTGCTCCTGGGCGCTCCGGTTGTCGCTCCCCTTCAACGGGTCGCCCCCGGGCCGGTCGCTCCTCGGCCGGTCGCTCCTGAGCGAGGCCAGGAACTCCGGGTCGTCGTCCGGCGCCAGCGGGCGCCCACGCCGCGCGGAGCCGGTCGGCGCCCCCGGGTGGCCGCCGGGCGCCCCGGCCCGCAGGAAGCCGCGCTGCTTGCCGGCCACCAGCCAGGCGATCGGACCCAAGGGCGGGAACAGCAGGACGATGATCAGCCAGATCGGTTTCGGCAGGTGCTTCGCCTCGTCCTCGGGGGTCACCAGGCAGTCGATGAACGCCCACACCCACAGCGCGAGCGGAAGGACGATGGTCAGAAGAATCCTCAGCACGGCTGCGATCTCCCCCCGGCGACGGCGGTAGCGGCGGCGGGCGCCTCCCCGGGGCCCTTGACGCAAGCCAGGCTATCGGGTGGCGGATACTGACAGACATGGCATACGACGATCTCCGCTCGTTTCTGCGGGCCCTCGACCGTGAAGGCGACCTCAAGCGCATCAAGGTGGAGGTGGACCCCCACCTGGAGATCGGCGAGATCGTCGATCGGGTGCAGAAGGCCAAGGGCCCGGCGCTGCTGTTCGAGAACGTCAAGGGCTCGTCGATGCCGCTGGCGATGAACGTGTTCGGCACCGAGCGCCGACTGGCCAAGGCGCTCGGCCTCAAGGGCCCGGACGACATCTCCGAGAAGATCGCCGGACTGCTCAAGCCCGAACTGCCCCAGGGCTTCACCGGCTTCCGGGACGCCTTCGGCAAGCTCGCCTCGATGGCGCACGTCCCGCCCCGGCACGTGAAGTCCGGGGACGCCCCGGTGCAGGAGGTCGTGCTCACCGGCGAGGACGTCGACCTGGACCAGCTGCCCGCCCTCTTCACCTGGCCGCTGGACGGCGGCTCCTTCTTCAACCTGGGCCTCACCCACACCAAGGACCCGGACACCGGCATCCGCAACCTCGGCCTCTACCGGCTCCAGCGGCACGACCGCCGGACCATCGGCATGCACTGGCAGATCCACAAGGACAGCCGCAACCACGCCGCCGTCGCGGCCAAGCGCGGTGAGCGCCTCCCGGTCGCGATCGCCTTCGGCTGCCCGCCGGCCGTCACCTACGCCGCCACCGCGCCGCTGCCCGGGGACATCGACGAGTACCTCTTCGCCGGGTTCATCGCGGGCGAGCGCGTGCGGATGGTCGACTGCAAGACCGTCCCGCTGCAGGTCCCGGCCGACGCCGAGGTGGTGCTGGAGGGCTGGCTGGAGCCCGGCGAACTGCTCCCGGAGGGGCCCTTCGGCGACCACACCGGCTTCTACACGCCGCAGGAGCCGTTCCCGGCGCTCACGATCGACTGCGTGACGATGCGCCGCCGTCCGATCCTGCAGTCCATCGTGGTCGGCCGCCCGCCGACGGAGGACGGCCCGCTGGGCAAGTTCACCGAGCGCTTCTTCCTGCCCCTGCTGAAGATCATCATCCCGGACATCGTCGACTACGACCTGCCCGAGGCCGGCGGCTTCCACAACTGCGTGATCGTCTCGATCGACAAGAAGTACCCCAAGCACGCCCAGAAGACGATGCACGCCATCTGGGGCGCCCACATGATGTCGCTGACCAAGCTGATCATCGTGGTGGACTCCGACTGCGACGTGCACGACTACCAGGAAGTCGCCTGGCGCGCCTTCGGCAACGTCGACTACAGCCGGGACCTCACCGTGGTGGAAGGCCCGGTCGACCACCTCGACCACGCCTCCTACCAGCAGTTCTGGGGCGGCAAGGCCGGTATCGACGCGACCAGGAAGCTGCCGGAGGAGGGCTACACCCGGGACGGCGGCTGGCCGGAGATGGTCTCCTCGGACCCGGCCACCGCCGCACTCGTCTCGCGCCGCTGGAAGGAGTACGGCCTGTGAGCACGGCAGCAGTCGAAACCCCGGGGCGCACCAGGGCGTTCCTGCGCCTGGTGATGATCGAGCACTCGGTCTTCGCCCTGCCCTTCGCCTACATCGCCGCGCTGACGGCCATGTTCCTCGCCGACAAGCGGGTGCACTGGGGCGAGCTGTTCATCGTCACGGTGTGCATGGTGGGCCTGCGCACCTTCGCCATGGCCGCCAACCGGATCATCGACCGCGAGATCGACGCCCGGAACCCGCGCACGGCGTCGCGCGAACTCGTCACCGGCGCGGTCTCGTTGAAGACGGCGTACGTCGGCTCGGCCGTCGCGCTCGTGGTCTTCCTCGGCGCGGCGGCGATGCTCAACCCGCTGTGCCTGGTGCTCGCGCCGGTCGCGGTGGTGCCGATGGTGGTCTACCCGTACGGCAAGCGGTTCACGGACTTCCCGCAGGCGATCCTGGGCCTCGCCCAGGCGATGGGCCCGGTGGGCGCCTGGCTCGCGGTGACGGGCAGTTGGTCCTGGGAGGCCGTCGTCCTCGGCGCGGCGGTCGGCATCTGGATCGGCGGCTTCGACCTCATCTACGCCTGCCAGGACGTCGAGTCCGACCGCCACGGCAAGGTGCGGTCCGTCCCGGCCCGGTTCGGCGTCCCCGCGGCGATCCGGGGCGCGCGGGTCTGCCACGTCCTCACCACGCTGCTGCTGGGCTGGTTCGCCGTCCTGACGCACGCGGGCGCGGCTTTCTGGATCGGCCTCGTGGTCGTCGCGGGCGCGTTCGTCTACGAGCACACCATCGTGAAGCCGAACGACCTGTCGAAGCTCAACCGGGCGTTCTTCCAGACCAACGGGTTCGTGGGCATCTCGCTGTTCTGCTTCGCGCTGATGGACCTCGTCGTGCGCGGGCTCGGGATCTGACCGCGTGGCGGCCGACTGGCGGACGGACCGCATCGGCGCCGCACTGCGGGGCGGCAACCCCACCGTGCTGCGGCGGTTGGACGCCGGCTTCGCGGTCATCGGAGACGTCCAGTTCCTGCCCGGCTATTCGGTCCTGCTGACCGACACGCCGGGCGTGGAGCGGCTCACCGACCTGCCCCGCCCGCGCCGCCTCGCGTACCTCTCCGACCTCGACCGCCTCGCCGAGGCCGTCGAACGGGCCTGCCGCGCCGCCGATCCGGCCTTCCGCCGGGTGAACATCGAGATCCTCGGCAACAAGGACCCGTTCCTGCACGCCCACATCTGGCCCCGCTACGACTGGGAGCCGGCCGGGATCGTCCAGCGGCCCGTCTGGCTCTACCCGCCCACCCACTGGCAGGACCCGCGGTACGCCCTCGGCCCGCCCCACGACGCCCTGCGCGCCGCCCTCACCGCCGAACTGGACGCGTCCGCCTGACGGCCCGCTGCCGCTGCCTGCCGCTGCCTGCCGGTGCGTGAGAAGTCGGCCGAATCGACTTCTGGTGCGGAGTGGACCCCATCGCGGGACTCCCGCTGCACAGGCGTCGCCCGCCCCCGGCCCCCGGCCCCCGGCCGCGCGAGAAGTCGGCCCGCCCGACTTCCCGCTCCTGGTCGGCCGTGGCCGGGGATCGAGACCCCCAACGGTTGCCCTCGGGCGTCCGTCCCGCCTTGGGGCCCGTTCTGCGGTGCGCAGGAAGTCGGACGGGTCGACTTCTGGTGCTGACTTGCCCGCTCCATCGCGGGACTTCCGCCGCACCGGCGTCGCCCGCCCTGGTGTGCCGTCGCAGCCATCCCGTCCTGGCGGCTCGCGTGACGCGCAGGAAGTCGGGTAGGCCGACTTCCTGCTCCTGGTCGGCAGCCGTCGCTCTCGGGCATCCCGCCCGGGACCCGGTCGCCCGTGCGCGGGAAGTCGGCCGGGCCGACTTCTGGTGCTGAGCTGCCCCATCCATCGCAAGAGACTCCAGCCGCACTGGCGCCGCCGTCCCGACATCAGGGTGGCCATGCGCGAGAAGTCGGCCGAGTCGACTTCCCACTCATGGTCTGGCATGGCCGGGATTGAAATCCCCAGCTGTCGCTCTCCCGCGGCCGGCCTGGGGCCGGGTCGTCCGTGCGCGGGAAGTCGGCCGGGTCGACTTCTGATGCTGAGCTGCCCTCATCACGGGGCTTCCGCCGCCCTGGCGTCGTCGCCCGCTCTCGTGCGCTGTCGTCGCTGTCGCGCGCTGGGTGGCCCGCCCGCCCGCGCCAGAGGTCGGCCTGCCTGACTTCCTGCTCCGCCTTGGTTGGGCATCGAGGCGGCAGCTGTTGTCGTCGGGCATCCCGCCTGGGATCAGGGCGGCGGTGCGTGGAAAGTCTGCCGGGTCGACTTCCTCTTCATGGTCGGCTGTGGTCAGGGGGCGATGCCGCGAGTTGTTGTTCTCGGGTGTCTCGCCTGGGATCCGGTCGCCCGTGCGCGAGAAGTCGGCCGAGTCGACTTTTCGCGCGGAGTTGCTTCCATCGCGGGACTCCCGCTGCGCGGGCATCGCCCGCCCCGGCGCCCGGCCGCGCGGGAAGTCGGCCCGCCCGACTTCCTGCTCCTGGTCGGCTGTGGCCGGGGATCGAGGACCCAGCTGGTGTCTTGGGGAATCCCGCCTGGGATCAGGGCGGCGGTGCGTGGAAAGTCGGCCGGGTCGACTTCCTGTTCATGGTCGGCTGTGGTCGGGGGCGGAGCCGTCAGCCGTTCCTCTCGGGCGTCCCGTGGGTTCCGGTCGGTCGTGCGCGAGAAGTCGGCCGGGGCGACTTCTGGTGCTGAGCTGCCCCAATCGCGGGACTCCCGCTGCGCGGGCGTCGCCCGCCCTGGCGCCCGGCCGCGCGAGAAGTCGGGCGGGTCGACTTCTCGCGCGTGGTCCCCCGTCTGGATACCGGCTGGGCCGGCTGGGCCGGCCGCTCGTTGGCCTCGGGCGAGGTGCGCCCGATCGCCGTTGCTGCTGGCGGTCCACCGGTTGGGGGAGCGCCGCGCCCTCCCGGCGGCGTCCGCTACGCGGCTGGGCGGCGGGCGAAGGCCGGGGCGTGCTCCGGGCGCGGGCCGATCGCGATCATCCGCGAGAGGCCGAGTCGGATTGCCGGGACGTGGCGGGTGAGCAGCACGAACCGGACGGGCGGCCCGGCCCGCCGACCGCTGAGCACCGGCTGGAACATGACGCCGTGCAGGATCCGCTGCATCCGCTGGAGGACCACCGTCGGCCACTGGCGCCGCCGCTGCACCCGGGCGAGGGCGGCGGGCGTCGGCCGACCGCGCCGCAGCGGCTCGGCGAGCAGGGTGGCGGCCGCGACGGCGTCCTGGATGGCGAGGTTGATGCCGATCCCGCCGGCCGGGGACATCGCGTGGGCGGCGTCGCCGATCAGCAGCAGCCCGTCCGTGTACCAGCGGTCGAGCCGGTTGAGCCTGACGTCGAGCAGGTGGACGTCGTCCAGGCCCGCCAACTGGTCCACGCGGTCGGCGTACTGCGGGAACACCCGGGCGATCCGCTCGCGGAACCGCTCGATGCCCTCGGCGCGCCGCTGCGCGTCGGCCCCCTTGGGCAGGAAGTAGCCGATCTGGAAGTAGTCGTCGCGGGTCAGGCTGATGGCCATCTCGCCCTCCCCGAACCCGGGGATGAGGCTGGGCGGCGCGGACTGCTCGTCGGCGTGCCGGGGCAGCCGGAACCACCAGACATCGAAGGGCACCGGGTACTCCTCGGGCACCAGCCCGGCCGCCCGGCGCAGGGTGGAGTGCCGCCCGTCGGCGGCGACGGTGAGCGCGGCCCGGATCTCGCCCTCCTCGCCGTCGCGGGTGCGGTAGCGCACGCCGACCACCCGGCCGCCCTCCTGGACGAGGCCGGTCGCTTCGGTGTTCATCCGGATGGTGAAGGTCGGTTCCTGCTGGGCCTGCGTCACCAGGAAGTCGAGCAGGTCCCACTGCGGGATCATCGCGATGTAGTTGTACGGCGCGGGGAGCTTGTCGAAGGCGCTCAGCGCGACCCGTCCGAGGCCGGGCACCGGCACCACGAGGTTGCCGAGTCGGCTCTGCGGCAGCTCGGCGAACTTCCGGCCCAGGCCGAGTTCGTCCATCAGCCGCACGGTGGAGGCGTGGACGGTGTCGCCCCGGAAGTCCCGCAGGAAGTCGCCGTGCTTCTCCAGCACGGTCACCTCGATGCCGGCCCGGGCCAGCAGCAGGCCCAGCACCATCCCGGCCGGTCCGCCTCCGGAGATGACGACGCTCATGGCTCTCTCCCCTCGATCCGCGAGCCCCCGTTCCCCTGGCGGCATCCGCTTGGAACTCGCATACACAGAGTCTGTGGAACCGTCTCAGGTGTCAAGTAGTACCATGTTCCACATGGAGGATCTGGTGTCGGCCGCCCTCAGAGCGGCGAAGGAACGGAGCCAGGACGTCGCGGACGTCCCGCTGACGGCGATCGCGGCCGCGGCCGGAATCTCGCGCAGCACGCTGCTGCGGCGGCTCGGCGGCTCCCGGGCACCGCTGGACGAGGCGGTCCGGAAGGCGGGCGTCGACCCGGGCGGCCGGCCGCCGGTCCGGGAGCGGGCAACCGAGGCGGCGGCCCACCTGGTCGCCGAACGCGGCCTCGGTGGGGTCACCCTGGACGCGGTCGCGGACCGCGCCGGGTGCTCGCTGCCCAGCCTCCACACCGTCTTCGAGGGCCGGGACGGCCTCCTCGCCGCCGTCTTCCGCCGGTACGGCCCGCTGCCCGACCTGGAGGCGCTGGCGGCCGACCCGCCGGCACGGCTGGAGGACACCGTCCGGCTGCTCCACCGGAACTTCCTGGCCGCCTTCTGCGACGAGCCGCGGATCATGCCGGCGGTCTTCGCCGACCTGCTCAGCCGCCCGGACGGCCCCGCCGCCCGGATGATGGCGGCCAACATGCCGCAGATCGTCGACGGCCTCGGCCGGCTGCTGCTGCCCCACGTGGAGGCCGGGCGGCTGCGGCCGCTGCCGCTCACGGTGCTGGTGCAGCTACTGCTCGGCCCGATGCTCAACCACGTCCTGCTGCGTCCGGTGCTCGAACCGGCGCTCGGTACCGACCTGCCCTCGCTGGAGGAGGCCTCCGCCCTCTTCGCCGATGCCTACCTGCGGGCGGTCGCCCCGGCCGGGCCCGACGGCGGAACACCCCGGGGAGAGTCGTGATCGGCAGGCTGCAGTGCCTGGTGCTCGACTGCCCGGAGCCGGCCGTCCTCGCTCGCTTCTACGCCGCGCTGCTCGGCGGCCAGGTCGACCGCCCGGACCGGCGCTGGTTGCTCGGCGCCGACTGGTCCACCCTGCACCTCGACGACGGCACGTGCTCTGCTTCCAGGCCGTCACCGACCACCGCCCGCCGCGCCGGCCCGACCTGGCGCACCCGCAGCAGGCGCACCTGGACGTCGACGTGCCGGACCTCGACGCCGCCGAACCCCGGGTGCTCGCCCTCGGCGCCGTCCGGCTCCGCGACCTCGGCGGTCGGCGCGTCTACGCGGACCCGGCCGGGCACCCCTTCGGCCTGATCGGCGGTCAGGTCCGGTCCGGCCCCACCGCGCCGGAC
>NZ_JBEPAK010000268.1:0-9127 GCF_040298565.1 Kitasatospora sp. NPDC001539
GGCCCGTCCGGCCCGCACCCGTGCGGCCCCCCCGCCGCCTGTCGGGGCGGCCCGCACCCCCGCGCCGGCGGCCGGGGGACCGCTGCCCGGTCCCCCGTCCGCCCCCGGCGCCCCACCCCGCACCGCCCGGCCCCGCACCCGCCCCACCCCGCCCCGGCGCCCCCCGCCCCGCCCCACGGCTATCGTGCACAGGTGCACCCGGCGCCCCGGACCCCCGGCCGCCGCACACGAGGGGAGCTGCAGGTGATCGGACGGGCGCTGAACGGGCGTTACGAACTGGTCGGGATACTCGGCGTCGGCGGCATGGCCACCGTCTGGCGCGGCGTCGACCACGTGCTGGGCCGTCAGGTGGCCGTCAAGGTCCTCAACGGAGGCCTCGCCGACGACCCCCGCTTCGCCGAGCGCTTCAGCCGGGAGGCGCAGCACGCCGCGATGCTGGTGCACCCGAGGATCGTCATGGTCTTCGACTCCGGCGTGGACCAGGGCACCCCGTTCATCGTCATGGAGCTGGTCCAGGGCCGCTCGCTGGCCGCCGTCCTGGCCGATCAGCCGCAGCTGCCGGTGGAACGCGCGGTCGGCATCGCGGCGGCCGTCTGCGAGGCGCTGGTGGTCGCGCACGGCGCCGGGCTGGTGCACCGGGACATCAAGCCCGGGAACATCATGATCACCGACGACGGCGGGGTGAAGGTCGTCGACTTCGGCATCGCCCGCGCCGGGTCCTCCGGCAACCTGACCCAGACCGCGAGCGTGCTCGGCACGGCTGCCTACCTGTCCCCCGAGCAGGCCACCGCCTCCGCCCTGGACGGCCGTACGGACCTCTACGCCGTCGGCTGCGTGCTGACCGAGATGCTCACCGGCGAGACCCCGTTCACCGCCGAGACCCCGGTGGCGATCGCCTTCAAGCACGTCAGCGAGCAGGCTCTGCCCCCGTCCGTACGGCGCCCCGGCCTGCCGCCGGCCCTGGACGCGGCCGTGCTGCGCCTGCTCGCCAAGGACCCGGCGGACCGCCCGGCCGACGCCGCCGCGGCGCGCGCCGAGCTGCTGGCCACCGTGCCGGGCCTGGCGGTCGGAGACCCGACGGCGGAGCTCCTCGCCGCCTCCGCCTCCTCCGCCACCCAGCTGCTCCCGCCGGTCACCGCGGCCCCCGACCACCCGCACGCGAACCCGGACCAGCAGCACACCACCCTCCTCCCACCCCAGTCGCCCCGCCCCGCTCCCGCCGCCACCTCCGTGATGGCTCCCGTCCCGCCCGGCCCGACCACCCCCGGCCCGACCACCCTCGGCCCGACCGCCCCCGGCCCCGCCGCCGCGTACCCGTCCTCCGGCCACGCCTCCTCCGCCCCCGCCCGGAACCGCCGTAGGAAGCCCCTGGTCATCGGCGCCCTCGGCATCGCCGGGCTGGCGGGGATCACCGCTCTGGCCGTCGCCGCCTTCGACGAGCCGGCCGGCAACGCCGCCGCTCCCAAGGCCCCGCCCGCCGCCACCGCCTCCAAGGCGGCCACCTCGCCCACCGCCGCGTCGACCGCCGGTGCCGCGTCGACGGCGGCTCCCGGCTCGACGGCGCCCACCACTTCCGCGCCGCCGAACGCCTCCCCGGCCGTACCCCGCAACCAGCCCGCGGAACTGCAGCTCCAGTCCTTCCGCCAGGCGGTCGCCCAGGCGCAGATCACCAAGGAGCGGGACCGCCAGGCGGAGCTGCTGCGGATCCTCGACGGGGCCGCTGCCAGCCTGAACGAGGGCAACCCGGACGAGGCCGCCCAGCAGCTCAGGGGCGCCCAGAAGGTGATCAAGGACATGGGGAAGAGGCACGCCGTCGACGCCCCCACCTACGCCAACTGGAACGCCCGCCTCTCCGCCCTGTTCGCGACCCTCCACGCCGCCGCGAACCTCCAGGACGACTGAGCCCGCTGACGTTGCGCCAGAATGGGCTCATGCTGACGATCGGTTCCCTCGTCCTCGGTGTCTCCGACATGACGCGCGCCGTCGCCTTCTGGACGGCCGCCCTGGGCCTCGTCCCGCGCGGCGGGGTGGTGGAGGAGCGCTGGACGGTCCTGGTGCCCGCGGAGGGCGGCGGCGGGGTGCAACTGGCCCTCGGTCTCAGCGAGTCGCCCGTCCAGTCGCACCCGCGGGTCCACCTGGACCTCTACGCCGAGGACGCCGCCGACCAGGCCGCCGAGGTCGAGCGCCTGGTCGCCCTGGGCGCCGAACGGGTCGACTGGGACCGCTACCCCGAGGACCCGGACTTCGTGGTCCTCGCCGACCCCGAGGGCAACCGCTTCTGCGTGATCGACGCCGGTCGCTCCTGACGCGTTGTCCACAGCCTGTGGACAACGCCGGCCGCGCCTCCGGCCCGGACACCGGCGCCCTGCCACCGGCCCCTGCCCCCGGGCTCACGGTTTCCGCCGCACCCGGCTCTCCACGCCCGCCCGGATCGTCCGGGACAGCGTCCCGGCCGCGGCCGCGAGGAAGACGAAGTTGTAGCCGATCTGCAGGATCACCACCAGCCGCGGCGCCTGCCCGGCCGGCGTGATGTCGCCGTAGCCGACGGTGGCCAGAGTGACGACGGTGAAGTAGAGCGCGTCGAGCCGGGTGTCCATCCCCGCGAACTCGCCGGGCCGGGCGGCGAGCACGTAGTAGGCGGCGGAGAAGACGGTCATCGCCAGGAAGATCAGGAAGGCCAGCCAGGCGACCGGCCGCCTCGCCCGCCCCTGCAGCACGGCCGTGATCTTCGCCAGCAGCAGCCAGCTCAACCCGGTGAGCGCGGCCCCGAACACCAGCCAGCTGAGCACCGGCCGCTGCTGGCCGAGGAGGCGCAGCGGCAGCGTGAAGTAGGCGACCATCAGGACGGTGCAGGCGCCCAGCAGCCAGACGGCGGCGGCCGGGGTGGCGTGCGGCGGCGGGTTCTCGGACATCTCGCCCAGCTTGCCGCCGCGGCGCCCCGGGCGCCCGTCGGCGCCCCCGAACGGGTCAGGCCGCCCGCCCCCGGGCGGTCAGCCCCTCGGTACGGACGGCCCCGGGCACGCGCAGAGCCCCCGACGGGAGGGCGGTTTCCAGGGGTCGTTGCAACACGTGGTTAGTTGATCAAGCCGCGATCAGTTTATGCAGGCGCTCGGCTGGGGTTTCCCAGCCGAGCGTTTTGCGTGGGCGGCCGTTGAGTTCGGCGGCGACCACCACGAGGTGTTCGGGGCCGTGGACGGACAGGTCGGTGCCCTTCGGGAAGTACTGCCGCAGCAGGCCGTTCGTGTTCTCGTTCGAGCCGCGCTGCCAGGGACTGGCCGGGTCGCAGAAGTAGACCGGGACACCGGTGGCGACCGTGAAGGAGCCGTGCGCGGCCATCTCCGCGCCCTGGTCCCAGGTCAGCGAGCGCACCAGGTGGCCGGGCAGCGTCTGGACGGTCTCCACGAGGGCATCGCGCACGTGCTCGGCGGTGCGGCCGTTCGGCAGGTGCAAGAGCATCACGTAGCGGGTGTGGCGCTCGACCAGCGTGCCGATCGCGGAGGCGCCGTCCTTGCCGATGATCAGGTCGCCCTCCCAGTGGCCGGGCACCGCCCGATCCTCGGCCTCGGCCGGGCGTTCGCTGATCATGACCATCGGGGTGGCGAAGCGCGGCTGGCGCTGCTGGGCCTGGCGTCGTGGCTTGCGGCGGGCGCGCCCGCTCCGCAGGGCGCCGGCCAGTTCCCGGCGGAGTTCTCCGCGGCCTTGGACGTAGAGGGCCTGGTAGACCGTCTCGTGGACCACGTGCATCTCCGGCCGCTCGGGGAAGGTTCTGCGTAGAGCGTCGCAGATCTGCTCCGGGCTCCACTTCTTGTCCAGGCGGTGCTGGATGAAGTCCCGTAGTTCGGGGTTCTCGCTGATCTTGCCGGGTTTGGGACGGGGCCGGCGGGCGTCGGCCCGGGCCTGGGCCGCGTGCGGGCGGTAGGCGCCGCTGCCGGGGTGATGGTTGCGCTTGATCTCGCGGCTGATGGTGGAGGGGCTGCGGCCCAGCTCGGCGGCGATCGTGCGGATGCTCGCGCCCTCCCGCAGCCGGTCGGCTATGTGGAGGCGATCCTCCTCCCGCAGGTAGCGCGACGGGCCGCAAGCCGGTGCCTCCACGTGAATGGGAGGCACCGGCTTGCGGCCGTTGGGCGGCGAATGCCACCCGTTACGCCATCGCTTGCCGGTCCGCCGGTTGATACCGACGATCCGACAGGCTTCCCTGCTGCTGTAGCCCTGCTGCATGAGCTGGAAGTATGCCTCCCGCTCACGCGTCAGACGCTGCCCCTTCTTATGCCGGTCTTCCCGGATCTCGAAGTCCATCGCACCCCTTGAACTGGGGTGTTGCAACGACCGCTAGAACCCAAGGAGATCCGTCGGGGGCTCTGCGGGACGTCGGACGACTCAGGCGGTCGTCTCGGGACGCTTCGCGTCGGTCGACTCGGTGGCCTTCGTCACGTTGGTCGGCGTGACGGCCGGACGGTCGGCAGTGCTCTGCGCGGTGCCGGCCTCCGTCGACGGGTCGTCCTCCCGCATCGCCTTGGTCTCCGCCTTCAGAATGCGCATCGACTTGCCGAGGCCGCGGGCCATCTCCGGCAGCTTCTTCGACCCGAACAGCAGGATGACGACCGCCAGCACCACGAAGATGTGCCAGGGCTCAAGACCGTTCCGCAGCATCCCTGGCCACCGGTCCCTTCTTGTCTAGAGTCACGGAGGGCGCTAGCGCCCATGCTCGCCAGTATGCCTGGCCCTGACGGCGAACGGATACACCGGCCGGGAAACGCTGGCCGAAAACCAGGTGCCACCGGGGCGGAGCGGAGGTGCTGGTCCTGCGTGCCCCGGTGGGCGGCGTCCCGCCCCGACTCGCCCCGGGACCCGGCCCCGTCTCGCCCCGAGACCGGCCCCGTCTCACCCCGACCGCCGCGCCAGCAGGTACCCGCGCCGGGTGGGCGCCTCCTCGGGCAGGCCCTCCCGCTCCAGCCGCGCCTCGATCCCGAACCCGGCCTCGACGAGGCGGTCGGCGACGGCGTCGGTCTCCAGGAAGTGGAAGTCCACGTCGACCCGGTGGCCCCACCACTCCTCCATCCGCCGCACCTCGTCGCCCAGGTGGAAGGAGACCAGCAGCACCCCGCCGGGCCGCAGCACCCGCCGCATCTCGACGAAGGCGGGCAGGAGTTCCTCCGCCTCCAGGTGGATCACCGAGTAGAGCGCCACCGCGGCCGCGAACTCCCCGTCGGCGGCGGGCAGCGCCAGCAGGTCGCCGACCCGGAACTCGGCCTTCGGCTGCTCCCGCCGGGCCAGCTCGACCATCCGCGGCGACAGGTCGACCCCCACCACGGAGGCCCCCTGCCCGGTCAGCCACCCCGTCACGTGCCCAGGCCCGCAGCCCAGGTCGGCGATCAGCCCGCCGGCCGCCTCCTCCACGACGGCCCCGAGCAGGGCCCGGTCCACCACCTTGTACGCCAACTCACCCCCGATCCGCCCCAGGTACTCCTCCGCCACCGCGTCGTAACTCCCGCGCACCCGCCCGTGACCGGTCACCATGCCCCCACCCTGGCACGGCCCTCCCGACCCGGACCACCCCCCGGGAGCCTCACCCCGGCCGCGGCCCGCCCCCGTTCCGGTGCCGAGCGCCGGCCCGAGCGCCGCCCGGAGGGATGGACGACCGGTTCGTCCGGGCCATGAGGGCTCGGAGCGGTCCGTCTCCCGGGAGGAGATGGCAGCGGTGCTCCGGGACCACCACGGCTGACCGCGATGGGGGCGTCACACGGTTCGGGCCCGCCCGCACGGGGGCTCCCCGAGCTGCCCCGTCCGGATGCGGTACGGACCCTCCACCGCCTCACCGGGCTTTCAGCCTGCCCCGGACGACGGCGACACGTCGATGCTCGACGTCGAGCGGAACCCGGGCGGGCGGGAACGGCGGAGAGCCCCCGCCTGGGCGGGGGCTCTCGATGACGCGCGGGGATCGGGGCCGTCCGGCCCGTCGGCGGGGAGCCGTCCGGGCCCGGCGGCCGGTCAGACGGTCACGGCCTCGGCCTCGGGGGCCGCGGCCGCCTGGGTGGCCGGCAGGTGGCGGAGGAGCCGGTAGGCGAGCAGCGCGGCGCCGAGGGCGGTGACCAGGCCGACGACGGCGGCGACGTGGAGGCCGTCGGTGAAGGCGGTGCGGGCGGTCTCCAGGAGGTCGCCGCCCAGCCGTCCGGGCAGGTGGGCCGCGACGGAGACGGCGCCGCCGAGGGTGTCCCGGGCCGCGCCGGCGGCCTGGCCGTCCACGCCCGCCGGGAGGGCGCCGTCCAGCTGGTGGCGGTAGACGGCGGCGCCCGCCGCGCCGAGCAGGGCGATGCCGAGCGAGCTGCCGAGTTCGACGGCGGTCTCGGAGGTGGCCGAGGCGGCGCCGGCCTGCTCGGCCGGGGCGGCGGAGACCACCATCTCGGCGGTCATCGTCATGGTCCCGACCGTTCCGGCGGCCAGGACGCCGGCCGCGGTGAGGATGAGCGCGAGGGGGGAGTGCGCGCCGACCCGGGTCATCATCGCGAAGCCCGTCGCACCGACCAGGAAGCCGCCGCCCATCAGCACCGCCGGACGGACCTTGCCGGCCAGCGCCGCCCCGAGCCCGACGGCCGCGCCGACGCCGACGCTCGGCACCAGCGACCAGAGCGAGGCGGTGAACGGGCTCATGCCCTTGACCAGTTGCAGGTACTGCGAGGTGAAGAGGGCGAAGCCCATCATGGCGAACATCGCGACGGTGTTGACGCTGATCGCCCCGCTGAAGGTGCGGATCCGGAACAGGCCGAGGTCGATCAGCGGGCTGGCGGCGGTGCGCTGGCGCCACACGAACGCGCCCGCCAGCAGCAGCCCGGCGGCGACGGCGAGGGCGGGCGGCATGCTCCAGCCGTCCACGGCGAGGGTCTTGATCCCGTAGACCAGCGGCAGGATCGCGGCCAGCGACAGCGCGGCGCCGGGCAGGTCGAAGCGGCCGGTGGGGGCGGTGGTGCGGTACTCGGGCAGCAGGACGGGGGCGGCCAGCAGGAGCAGGACCATCACCGGGACGGCGACCAGGAAGGCCGAGCCCCACCAGAAGTGGTCGAGCAGCAGCCCGCCGACGACCGGGCCGAGGGTCGCCCCGGCGGTGAGCACGCCGCCCCAGGCACCGAGGGCGGCCTGCCGCTGCTTGGGGTCGTGGAAGGTGTTGCGGATCAGCGCGAGGGTCGAGGGCATCACGGTGGCCCCGGCGGCACCGAGCACGGCGCGCGCGGCGATCAGCTGTTCGGCGCTGCCGGACCAGGCGGCGAGGAGCGAGGCGCCGGCGAAGCCGGCCGCGCCGATCATCAGCAGTCGGCGGCGGCCGATCCGGTCGCCCAGCGCGCCCATGGTGATGAGCAGCCCGGCCAGCAGGAACGAGTACATGTCCATGATCCACAGCTGTTGGGTGCCGCTCGGCGCCAGCGTGGTGGAGATGTAGGGGACGGCGAAGAACAGCACGCCCATGTCCATGGAGAGCACGAGGGTCGGGAGCAGGAGGACGGCCAGGCCGATCCATTCGCGACGGCCTGCGCGGCCGGTGGTTGCGGTCATGGGAGAGACGGTACGGACGTGTCAGACGCTTGTCTAGTACATATGTGTAAAACGATTGTCCGATACGTTCGTGCAAGACATCTGTGCAGGCGTTCCGTAGGATCACTGGCATGGGAAACCGCGAAGACCTGATGGCCGGCGCCAAGCGCTGCCTGTACGAGAAGGGCTACGGGCGCACCACCGCCCGGGACATCGCCACCGCCTCGGGCGTCAGCCTGGCCGCCATCGGCTACCACTTCGGCTCCAAGGACGCCCTGCTGAACGCCGCGATGATCGAGGCGATCGGTGACCTGGGAGCGAGCCTGGGCGCGGTGGTCGCCGCCGCCAACCGGAGCTCCGACGACCCGGAGGAGCGCTTCGCCGCGGCCTGGGAGGGGCTCAAGGGCGTCTTCGTCGAGCACCGGGGCCTCTGGGCGGCGCAGTTCGAGGCGCTCGCCCAGGCCGGTCAGGAGCCCGAACTCGCGCAGGCCTTCGCGGAGGCGCAGAAGGACGGCCGGCTCGGCCTCGCAGCCCTGTTCCAGGGGGTGCCCGAGGTGCCGGACACCGAGGAGGAGCTCGCCCGCGGCACCTTCTACCAGATCCTGCTGGCCGGATACGCCGCCCAGTGGCTCGCCGCGCCCGAACTGGTCCCCAGCGGCCGGGAGTTCCTCCGCGGGCTCCGGCTGGTCAGCGGCAGCGTGCTGGGCACCGCCGCCCCCTGACGGCCGGTGCCGCTCCCGGCCGGGCGCCACGCGCCGTGGCGGCCGCCGTCACGCCGTGACGGCCGTCAGCAGCACCACCGAGTCGACGTGGGCGAGCAGCCCGTGCCGCTCCTGCGGGACGGGCTCCAGCTCCCCGACGGACAACTCCGTCCGCCGCCCCGCGATGGTCAGCGACACCCGGCCGCGCAACACCTGGACGCTGCCGGCGGTGGGCGGTGTGTGCTCGTCCAGCGCGGTGCCGGCCGTCATCGCGATCACCGTCTGCCGCAGCACGCCGTCGTGCAGCACCAGATGGGCGCTGCGTCCGTGCGGGCTCTCGGCCGCCAGGGCGGCGTGCTCCGCGGTGAGCTGTTCGAGATCGGGCATCGCTCCTCCTCGCCTGTGCCCAGGGTCGCGGACGCGCTCCCGAACCGCACCCGGAGGGCCCGCGATGGCGCACCCGAGGTGCACCCGCCGCCGACTGCCCCCATCGTGGAGGCATGGTGACCAACCGGAGAATCCTCAGCGAGGTACGGGTCAACCGCTCGATGCTGGCCGGCGGCATGGTGCTCACCGCCATCGGCTCGGTGCTCGGCGCGGCCGGGGCGGCGATGGTGTGCGCGGCGCTGCTCACCGCCGGCCGCAAGTGGGTGCGCAGCCTGGAGACCCCGCCGGCCGCACTCGCCCAGCGGGCCCTGCGTGATGTCAAGACGGCCTCCGCAGCGGGCTGGGAGGCCTGGCGTGCGGAGCACAGCTCACCCAACTGAGCACGGCTCACCCGTCCGAGCACCGCTCACCCAACTGAGCGCGGCTCGCCCGTCCGAGCACCGCTCACCGTGCGCACGGCCCCACGGGTCGCGGCCGCCCCGGCGAGCCGGGTCGGGTCGAACTCGCCGGGGCCG
>NZ_JBEPAK010000269.1:0-9062 GCF_040298565.1 Kitasatospora sp. NPDC001539
GCTGCGGCGGCGCCGGCCGGGCCCGGCCCCGAGGCGGCGGCGGAGGTCCTGCGGTCGGCGCCGGACCGGCTCCACGCGCACATCGGCGGGCTGTACCTGCTGTCGCCGGACGGGGAGCGGCTGGAACTGGCGGTGACGCTGGGCGCGGCCCGGCAGTTCACCAGGCCGTGGCAGCGGGTCGGGATCACCGCACCCGTACCGGTGGCCGACGCGGTGCGGGGCGACCGGGTGGTCTGGGTGGGCGGTGCCGAGGAGATGGCGCGCCGGTACCCGAGGGTCGCGGTCGCCATGCCGTACGCGTTCTGCCTGGCGGCCGCTCCCCTGGTCGCGGGCCGGGTCACGTACGGGGCGGTCTTCCTGATCTGGCCCGCCACGCACCCGCCCGAGATGTCGTCCGGTGAACGTGACCGGTTCGCCGCCTTCGCCGCACGACTGGCCGAGGTCCTGGCGGAGGCGGCCCTGGCGGGTCGACCGGTCCGGGCCGGGCCGCGCCCCGAGGCGGCCGAGCGCGGTGCCACCCGCTCCCTCGCCGCGATGGTGGCACGGCTGCCGGAGGGCGTGTGCGACATCGATCTGGACGGCAGGCTGACCGCGGTCAGCCCGGCCGCCGCCGAGCAGCTGGGCGAACCGGTCGGGCGGCTGCTGGGCGCCCGGCCGTGGGAGGTCCTGCCCTGGCTGCGGGACCCGGTGTACGAGTACCACTACCGCTCCGCGATGATCAGCGGCCAGCCCACCTCGTTCGTCGCCTGGCGGCCGCCGGACCGGTGGCTGTCCTTCGAGCTCTTCCCCGACCCGTCCGGGCTGACCGCGCGGATCAGCGCCGCCGACGCCGACGGGCGCGACCGTCCGGCCGGGCCACCGGCGGAGGGGGCGGCGCACACCCGGCCCGGGGCGCTCTACCACCTGCTGCACCTCGCCGGCGCGCTGACCGAGGCCGTCAGCGTGCAGGACGTGGTGAGCATGATCGCCGAGCAGATCGTCCCGGCCTTCGGCGCCCGCGCCGTGGCGGTGCTGATGGCCGAGGGCGGCCGACTGCGCATCGTGGGCCACCACGGCTATCCGCCCGGGCTGGTCGACCAGTTCGACAGCACCCCGCTGACCGAGCCCACGCCGGGCGTCCAGGCGTCCACCAACCCGGTGCCGGCGTACTTCGAGAACCGCGCCGAGCTGGAGCGGCTCTACCCCGGCCGCCAGGAGACGCAGGACGGGATGGCCGCCTGGGCGTACCTGCCGCTGGTCACCTCGGGCAGGCTGATCGGCACCTGCGTGCTGGCCTTCGCCGAGCCGCACCGCTTCGACCTCGAGGAGCGCGCCGTCCTCACCTCGCTCGGCGGACTGATCGCCCAGGCGCTGGACCGCGCCCGGCTGTACGACACCAAGCTCGACCTCGCCCAGGGCCTCCAGGAGAGCCTGCTGCCCCGGGCGCTGCCGGACGTCCCGTGCCTGGAGGTCAGCGCCCGCTACCTGCCGTGCACCGAGGGCATGGACATCGGCGGCGACTTCTACGACCTCATCCCGGTCGGGCCCGACTCCGTGGCCGTGGTGATCGGCGACGTCCAGGGCCACAACGTCAACGCCGCCGCGCTGATGGGCCAGATCCGCACGGCCGTACGGGCCTTCGCGGCCGCCGACGCCGATCCGAGCACGGTGCTCTCCCGCACCAACCGGCTGGTGGCCGACCTGGACACGGGCCTGCTGGCCAGCTGCGCGTACCTGAGGGTCGACCTGGCGCGCCGCGAGGCCTGGCTGGCGGACGCCGGCCACCCGGTGCCGCTGGTGTACGGCCCGGACGGCCGGGCGGCCGCGCTGGAGCCGATCGTCGGCATTGTGCTGAACGTCGACCCGGCCGCCGACTACCCGCAGGTCCGCGTCGACCTGCCGATCGGCACCACCCTGGCCCTGTACACCGACGGTCTCGTCGACACGCCCGGCGCGGATCCCGACCAGGCGCTGGCGGACCTCACCGCGACCCTGGCCCGCCACGGCGGTGAACCGCTCGACCGGCTGGCGGACGCCCTCGTCGACCGGGCCGGCCACGGAGAGCACCGCACCGACGACGTCGCGCTGCTGCTGATCCGGTCCGTTCCCCGGTGAGCCGGGACGGCGGGCGGGGCACCTCGTGGGTCGGCGGACACGGCGGGACCATGGGGGTATGGCGAGAGACACTGGCCCCGGCCCCCGTGCTCCGCACCGAGCGGAGGGTCGCCGCGGTGGGCGGCGACCGCCGCGCACGGGCCCCGGGGATCCTGCGGTACGGCGGCTGCGGTCGGTGCTGGACATCCGCAGCGTCGCCGGTCAGATGTTCCTGCTCCAGGTGGCGGTCGTACTGCTGATCGTCGTGGCGGCGGTCGTCGCGCTGCTGATCGCGTCGCGGAGCGACCGGTTCGCCGCCGCGCGCGACCGTTCGCTCGCCGCGGCCGAGGCGTTCGCCCACAGCCCCGGTCTGGTGGCCGCGATCCAGGGTCCCGATCCCACGGCCGTGCTGCAGCCGCTGACCGAAGCGGCCCGCAAGGACGCCAAGGTCGACTTCATCGTGGTGACCGACCGGAACGGCATCCGGTACACCCACCCCGAGCCGGCGCAGATCGGCAAGCACTTCGTCGGCACCATCGGGCCGTCGTTGCAGGGGCGGGTCACCGTCGAGCAGGTGCACGGCCCGCTCGGCCTGGAGTACCAGGTGGTGGTCCCGGCGGAGGACGCCGGCGGCGGGGTCGTGGGCATCGTCTCCGCCGGGATGAAGGTCGCCAACGTGAGCAGCGCCGTCGACCACCAGCTGCCGGTCGTCCTGGGCGCCGCCGCCGTCGCACTCGGCCTGGCCACGGCCGGTACGGCGCTGGTCGGCAGGCGGCTGCTGCGGCAGACCCACGGCCTGGGGCCGGAGGAGATGACCAGGATGTACGAGCACCACGACGCGGTGCTCCACGCGGTGCGGGAGGGCGTGGCCATCATCGGCGGTGACGGGCGGGTCCTGCTCGCCAACGACGAGGCGCGCCGGCTCCTGGACCTGCCCCCGGACGTCGAGGGGCGGGCCGTCACCGACCTCGGACTCGACCCCCGGACGACCGAACTGCTGCTCTCCGACACGGCCGTCACCGACGAGGTGCTGCCCGTGGGCGACCGCCTGCTGGCCGTCAACAGCCGCCCCACCGTCAGCAGACGCCTCGTCGACGGCAGGGCGGGGACGAGCGGCGGCGGTGCGGCGGCATCCGGCGGTGCGGCGGGGCCGTCCGGTGGCGGAGGAGGCCCGTCCGAGGGCAGGGGAGGCCCGTCCGAGGGCAGGGGAGGCCCGTCCGGCAGCGTCACCACCCTGCGCGACTCCACCGAACTGCGCGCCCTCGCGGGGAAGGCCGAGGTCGCCCGCGGCCGGCTCCGGCTGCTCTACGACGCGAGCATGGCCATCGGCACCACCCTGGACGTCCGGCACACCGCCGAGGAGCTCGCCGGGACGGCCACCCGGGAGTTCTGCGACTACGCCACCGTCGACCTCGCCGAGGAGGTCCTGGTGGGCGAGGAGCCGCAGACCCGGGCCGTCGGCGCCCCGGTGGAGCTGCGGCGGGTGGCCCTCGCGGGCGTCCGGGACGATTCGCCGCTGTACCCCCAGGACACGCTGGTCCGATGGGCGGGGAGCACCCCGCAGGCGGCGGGCTTCGTCAGCGGCAGGCCCTCGCTGGTCCCGGAGCTGGCGACCGACGCGGGCTGGCGGATGCAGGACGTCGAACGCACCCAGGCGGTGCTGGACTTCGGCCTGACGTCGCTGATCGCCGTTCCGCTGACGGCGCGCGGGGTGCTGATGGGCGTCGCCTGCTTCTGGCGCGGCCGGGGCAGGAGCCCGTTCGAGGACGACGACCTCTCACTGGCCGAGGAGTTGGCCGCCCGGGCCGCGGTCTCCGTCGACAACGCCCGCCGCTTCACCCGCGAGCACACCATGGCCGTGACCCTCCAGCACAGCCTGCTGCTGCGGTCGCTGCCCGAGCAGAACGCCCTCGAGGTCGCCTACCGCTACCTGCCCGCGCAGGCGGGTGTCGGCGGCGACTGGTTCGACGTGATCCCGTTGCCGGGGGCCCGGGTCGCCCTGGTCGTCGGCGACGTGGTCGGCCACGGGGTGCACGCGGCCGCCACCATGGGCCGCCTGCGCACCGCCGTGCAGAACTTCTCCACCCTGGACCTGCCGCCGGACGAACTCCTCGGGCACCTGGACGAACTGGTCGCCCACCTGGACCAGGAGGCGGCCGCGGCCGGGGGAGAGGCCGCGATCACCGGGGCGACCTGCCTCTACGCGATCTACGACCCCAGCACCGCCGTCTGCGCGCTGGCCCGGGCGGGCCACCCCCCGCCCGCCGTCGTCCACCCGGACGGCACGGTGGAGCTCCTCCACCTCCCCGGCGGTCCTCCGCTCGGCCTGGGCGGGATGCCCTTCGAGGCCGTGGAGGTGCGGCTGCCGCCGGGGAGCAACCTGGTGCTCTACACCGACGGTCTCGTCGAGGACCGGACCCGGGACATGGGCGTCGGGCTGGACGTCCTGACGAGCGTCCTGGCCCGCCCCGGCCGATCGCCCCAGGAGGTCTGCGACGCGGTGCTCGACGCCCTGCTGCCCGCCCGCCAGAGCGACGACATCGCCCTGCTCGTCGCCCGTACCCGGGTGCTGGCGCCCGACCGGACCGCCGAGTGGGAGGTGGCCTCGGCGCCGGAGGCCGTGGCGCGGGTCCGTGCCGAGGCGACCCGCCAGCTGGCCCGGTGGGGGCTCGACGAGGCGGCCTTCGTCACCGAGTTGGTGCTCAGCGAACTGGTGACCAACGCCATCCGCTACGCCACGGACCCGATCAGGGTGCGGCTGCTGTACGACCGCACGCTGATCTGCGAGGTCTTCGACAGCAGCAGCACCGCGCCCCACCTGCGCTACGCCGTCGCCGAGGACGAGGGCGGCCGCGGGCTGTTCCTGGTCGCCCGGCTCACCGACCGCTGGGGGGTGCGCTACACGCCCGATGGCAAGATCATCTGGGCCGAGCAGCACCTGTGACGGGTCGCGGGGCGCCCTGCTGCGGGGCGCCCGGCGGGTCCTTCAGCCGTGGCGCCTGTCAGAACCCGATGTCCTCGCCGTGTGGCGGCGGCGTCCGCGTCCCGCGTCGGCGTCCGCTGCACCGCCGCCCCGCCGCCCCGCTGCACCGCCGCCCCGCCGCCCCGCTGCACCGCCGCCCCGCCGCACCGTCGCACCGGCGCCGGGGACGGCGCGGCGGACGCCCCCGGCTACGCCTCCTCGCGGAGCAGCGGGGCCGAGAGGGCGCGGACGGCGTTGGCCTCGGCCTCGCGCTCGTAGCGGTCGGACGGATCGGAGACCCGGAGGCCGTCGCCCCGGTCCGTGCCGGAGACCGGGCCGTGGCGCTGCTGGATGACGTGGGTCAGCTCGTGGGCGAGGGTGTGCCGGTCGCCGCCGCCCTCGCCGATGACCACGTGGTTGCCGGAGGTGTAGGCGCGGGCGCCGACCTCGGCCGCGGAGGCGCGGGCCGTGCTGCCGGTGTGCAGCCGCACGTCGGAGAAGTCGGCTCCCAGCCGGGACTCCATCTCGCGCCGGACGGCACCGTCGAGCGGCTGCCCTGCGGAGCTCAGCGCCCGGGACACCAGGGAGCGTTGCAGCGGTAGCTCGTCCGGGCCGGCGCCGCCGGATCCGTGACGGGCCCGGTCGACCAGCCGGGACACCGCGGCGTTGCCGATGGTCCGTTGCAGGGCGAGCGCGCCGGCGGCCCGCGGGCCCGGTCGCGCGGTGCGGGCGGCGTCCGGGGCGGGGCCCCGGTCGGTCCGCCGGTCGGGTTCGTGAGCGCGCACGGCGAACGGGCTCCTTCCTCCATGTGGCGGTTCGGTGCGCATACCGCGCTGATGCCGCCTCCGGTGCGGAAACACCGCAAAGCTACTGTTGAGAAGACGGTGCGTCAGCACCGTTCGGGGGCAGACCTCACCGTCCGCGGGGGAAGGGCCGGTTGCCCCCGGGGGCCCGGACGGGTTCCCCGAGGGGCAGCCGGGTGGGGGCGGTGGGAGCGGTCCGATTTGGCGGTTGGTGCCCGAACGGGTCAGGGTGTCCGTCGGACGTTGACATGGTCACGGGCTGTGCGGGGGCACGAGCAGGGCAGGATCACGGGGGGCGGAGGGAGTGGTTCCGGGGGAAGGGGTCGTTGACATCGCCGGGGCGTCAGGAGCACCTTTCCTCCCCGGTCGCCCGGGGAGGAAAGGTGCACGGTGCGCGTCGACTCAGTTCCCCTGCCGAATGTCGCTCAGCGTCCCACTGACATTGAGGAGTTCGTGGCAGGTCGACGCCTGCTTGCCCGACGCCGGGGTGCCCGGTGACTCGCAGGTCACGTTCGCCGTCACTGCCTGGTCCGCGGGGACCTGGATGGGAGTCACCCAGTGGTAGTCCTGGTTGCGGAAGGTCTCCAGAGCGATCGTGGTGATCGTCTGCTTGCCGGCCGTGATGGTCAGCACACCCTGGTCGCCCTGGAAGTTGGCGACCACGATGTCCGTGATGTCGAACACCTTGCCGCGCGGCACCTGGTAGTTGCCCGTGGACGCCGAGCCGCTCGCGGTCTGCACCTCGATCGTGGCGGAGCTCTGCTGGCCGGTCCCGGGCACGGCCAGTCCCTGGCCGCGGCTGCCGGCCCCGGCGCTCGCCTGACCGGCGCCGGGCTGACCGGCGGCCGGCTTGCCCGCTGCGGCGGGGGCCCCGCCGGAGGGCGCCGGCTGCGCGCCGTCGACAGGTGCGGCGGCGATCGGGGTCGGGGTGGCGTTCTGCTGGGCGACGGCCTTCTCGGCGGCCTGCTTCGCGGAGCTGCGCACCGCCGGGCGGACCAGGGCGAACCAGGCCAGCAGCAGGGCGATCAGCGCCGCCAGCAGGGCCAGCAGCCACTTCGGGAAGACCGGTACCTGGAGGAACTCCCCGTCGAGCTTCGGGTTCTGGGCGGCCGTCGGATCCACGGCCGGGGCGGACCCGCCCTTGCCACCGCCGTCCCCGTCCTTGCCGTCCCCGTCCTTGCCGACGCCGTCCGGGCCGGCGGCGGGATCGGCCGGGGCGACGGTGACCTCGAACGGCCAGGTGGCCTGTTTGCCGAACCAGATCAGTTTGCGGGCGCGGGCCTGCAGCCGCATCTCGCCGGACTCGCCGGGTTCGAGGCGCAGCCGCTCCGGGCTGACCCGGAAACGCAGGTCCTCGCCGGGCTGGCCGGGCGTGGGAACCACCGTGGTGGGCGCGTTCCCGAGGTTGCGCACCGACGTCCGGTAGCGTCCGCGCAGCCAGCCGCGCCGGCGGCGCGGGGCGAGCGCGGCCTGCAACTCGTGGAACGGTGTGACGGTGACGGTGGTCTCCGGAACCGTCACCAGCTCCGGGCGTTCGGTCGGCAGCACCCGGACGCCGAGCGGGAACTCACCCGCGCGGGCAGCGGGCGAGCGCGGCGGGGCGAGGCGGATCGTCACCGTCTCGGACGTCCCCGGGAACAGGGAGACCCGGGCCGGCTCGACCGTCGTCCATGCGGCGCAGTCGCCGACCACCTCCAGCGCGTACGCCTCGACGATGTCGAGGTCGTTGCGCACCGTCAGGGTCGTGGTGGCCACGCCACCGGGCGCCACCGTCAGCGCGGGCAGGCCGAGTTCGGCGGATGTGGTCATGGCGTGACGGTACGGCCGACGGACCGCCCGCGAAGAGGTCCCTGCGGGCAAGCCGTGGGCACACCCCTTGCCCGCGCGGGCGGACCGGCCCTGCCCGGTGCCGCCGCGGCGCACCGCGCGCACCGTGCCGCCGCCCGCGCCCCGCACCCCTGAGGCCCCCTGGGCCGACGGCCGGCCCCGCCCCTCGGTGCAGCCGGCCGGCACCACTGAATGTCCGATGGAGAATGGAGAGTTCGATGACGTCGACCGATACAAGCGGTGAGGGAGTCGTCACCGCGCAGCGGACCCCGGTTTCGTCGCGGTCCGGCGGCTCCCGGGTGATGAACGGCTCCCGGACGGCGGGCAGCGCCTCCCGGACGGCGGGCGCCACCCGTCCGTCGGGGGTCGGAATCCCCGTCCAGGCCCGCGGGAAGCCGGCCCAGATACGCGTGGCGGTGTACGCGGAGGACATCATCCTGCAGACCGGCGTGGTCCAACAGCTGCGCCAGCGGCCCGAGGTCGAGCTGCTGAGCGAGAGCGAGGCGGGGAGCGCGGAGGTCTCCCTGCTGGTGGTCGACGCCCTGACCGAGGCGGTGGCCGAGCACCTGCGGCGGCTGCGGCTCGCCACGGCGGGCCGGATCGGCCTGGTGGTGGGCCACTTCGAGGCCGGCGGGCTGCAGACGATCGTCGAGTGCGGGGTCGCCGCCGTGCTGCGGCGCTCGGAGGCGGACCAGGACCGGTTGGTGCACCTCATCACCGCCCTCGCCAAGGGGGAGGGGGTGATGCCCGGGGACCTGCTGGGTGAACTGCTCGACCGGATCGGGATGCTCCAGCGGACCATGCTCGACGGGCGGGGGCTGACCCTGTCGACCCTGACGGCCCGGGAGGCGGAGATGCTGCGGCTGGTGGCCGAGGGGTTCGACACCAGCGAGATCGCCGCCAAGACCTCCTACTCCGAACGGACCGTCAAGAACGTCCTGCACGAGATCATCAACCGGCTCGGGCTGCGCAACCGGGCGCACGCCGTGGGGTACGCGATGCGACGCGGTCTGATCTGAGCACGGCGCCGGGGGAGCGGTGCGGTGGGGAGGACCCCGGCAATGGCGCCGGGGGAGCGGTACCCGTGACGAGGCACCCGGCAACGGCGCCGGGGGAGCGGTACCGGTTGGGGAGGACCCCGGCAATGGCGCCGGGAAGAGCGGTACCGGTTGGGGAGGACCCCGGCAATGGCGCCGGGAAGAGCGGTACCCGTGACGAGGACACCCGGCAACGGCGCCGGCGGGGGGCGTACCCGCGGGCCGGCACCCCGGTGATCGGCCTCCGCGGAAGAGGGGCAGTCGCGGCACACCGAGGTCCCGTGACCGTCGCGGTCTGCCCTTTGGGGACACAGGTCGTTACCCCCGGCTCGGGTGCCCGGGCTCTGTTCCCGGGCGCCC